>CAWZYW010000214.1:0-5209 GCA_963966255.1 uncultured Salinispira sp.
CACCAGGTAGGCGTTCTCGTTGAATACCGCTCCGGTGAAATCAAGGTGTTCCCTGAAATCTGATACGCTGATGGTCACCGCGTCATCGAAGCTCACGTCACCAAATGAACATTTGCCGCTGAAGAACCCGTCGTTGAAAATCACCAGGCTGGAAAAGCGGCTGCCGCTGAAAAGGACTTCTTCACCGAATTTGTACCAGCTGAAGGAAACATCCTTGTTGAACTCGCATTGCGAGAAATTCATATCGGACAGGGCGTTAATTCCGTTGAAATTCACCGAATCCGCAAAGCGCACCCCGGTAAACATCGTGGATTCGGAGAAAACCGCCGCAGAAAAATGGGTGCTCCCGTCCATATGGGCATTGGAAAAATCAGTAGCGCCGGTAAAAGCGACATCCTTGAAATACGCTCCGGCGGAAAAGAAGCCCAGGCCGAAGCCCGCTTCCCGATAGAATTTCGCAGAAGTGAACCGCGCGTCGTCATGAAATTCGGTTTCTTCGAAACGGGCATCGTCATAGAAGCGGCATGAGCCGAAATCCACCGCTTTCGCAAAGGAAGATCCGGTAAAATCGACCCGACCCAGGAAAAACGCCTGCTGCAGGTCCGCTTCGCCCTCCCAGACGCTGCCGGGAAAATTGGCATCCCCGGCGAAAATCCAGAGTTTCGCGCTGATATCGCGGGAGATGGTGAGTTGAATCGCCTCAACCGGACCCAGCAGAATGGCGTATTCTGGCAGGCTTTCCTCATCACCGGTGAAAAGGCTCAAAGGCTCGGTCACAACGCGGTAGGAAAGGTTACGCCCGCCAATACGGACATCGACCTGATCGCTGGCCGCCAGAGCCTCGTACCGGGGGTCTTTTACCCGGCGCTTGATATTGGCTGAAATAAGCTTGATCAGTTCCGATAATGTAAACAGCAATTGCCCCCGGGAAATAGGCGGCTCCTCAATAGGTCCGCAATGCTTGACCCGATTCGTTTCTCAGGCCATTGTATGACAGGTTCGAACTTCCCGCCAGCTCCATGCCGCAAATATTGTGTGGCGGCTAGGCGGCGGAATGTGCCACAGAGAGGACCATCGGAACGATTATGATCGAGTACGTACAGGCCCACAACCCCGATGACCGGGTGATCGCCCGGGCCGCGGCAATCCTCAGGGAGGGTGGCCTGGTGGCCTACCCCACCGACTCAAGCTGGGGCATCGGCTGCTCCAGCGAATCGAAGAAGGGCCTGGAAAACCTCACCCGGCTGAGAGAGGACAAGCGGAGCCAGTTTTCGCTGATCTGTTCGTCCCACAGCCAGATCAGCACAATTGCGAACTTCGACACCGCCATATTCAAGATACTCAAGCGCCACCTTCCGGGGCCCTATGTATTTATTCTGAATTCCATAAAAAAAATCGAAAAGAAGATTTCAATAAAGCGTCCGGAAATCGGCATACGGATCCCGGACCACGTCATTCCGGTCCGCCTGGTGGAAGAGCTCGGCGCACCGATATTTTCGCTGACCGCCAGCGATAAGATGATCGACGTATACAGCGAAGACCCGGGTTATGCAGAGGAGCACTTGTTCGAGTGCGGTTGGGAACTGGAAGGAATCGAGGCCGTCTCCCTCATCATCGATTCGGGAGAGGCCCTGGAAAAACGCCTTTCCACGGTGGTCCGCCTGGACTACGACCAGGTCGAACTGGTCCGGCCGGGGAAGGGCGTCTGGGAGTATTAGTTGTAGGTAACCGACGGGCTGGAAGCATTATCGGTGAAACTGGTAATTCGATAATCGGGAAAGATATCGGAGCCAAGATTCACAAATACAAACGTTTCATCAATGCTGAGACTAGTAGGATAAGGCACGCTCACGATATATGTGTCTCCGCTTGATGATACAATAGAATACGTTAGCAAACTCGAACCGCCGCCCTCATATATATTCGAAAACAAGTTTCCATCCCTGAGCGATCCATAGCTTGTCATACTTGGATCAAGGTAGTTATACATGTTTGACCAGTTCGCTGGATTCGCCGCAGCGGCATCTGAGAAATATGCTGCAAGCAGTTCCTCGGGTGAGGCTTTAGCCAGTGGGTTACACGAGCTGATAATAATTGCTATGAAGATTGCGATTATTATAACAGTCATTTTCTTTTTCATAATCTCTCCTCAGACATCAGCAACAACAAATAGCCTGGTTGTCCGCTCATTATAAATTTCCCTGAATAATTCATACAACTGCATAAACTCTATTTCTTGGGCTGATCCGATAAAAGAATTTGATCTTTGAGAAACATACAGCTCAGCCACAACAAATCTTCTGAGGGATTGAACCGAGAGAACATAGTACCGATAGTTCAGGCCTGCGGTTGAGGCCCTCCCCTTTTCAATCTGGAACACTTCGACAAGTCTATCAGCTTCTTCTTCTTTTCCTTCCTCCCGCAGTGCGGCGATATCTTCCTGGAGGTTTTCCTGAATCATGCGAGATTCATCAAATTCAAGGCGGTAGCTCTCCGCCGCATCCAGATATTCCTCCATCAGGGTAATAAGTTTCGCCAGGGTCCCCGCCGGGTCCGCCAGGGCATTGGCGTCGGCTTCGGCGAGGAATCCGCTGAAATCGATCTCCCCTTCCAGGGCGGGGAATTTTTCGCCGACGCCGGTTTCCAGGTTTACCTGGACGCCCTCAGATGGCGCCAGTTCCACGCTCCGGCCGGCTGCACTCACCTCCACCGCGCCTTCTGAGACCACGAAGAGGGACTGGCCGTCGGCGCCGACCACCACGGTGAACTCGGTTCCCCGGACCCCGGCCACCGCCGAACGTCCCCGGACGCTCGGTTCCTGGTCACCCAGGCGGTTGAACTTAAACGCCACCTGACCGCGGACCACGTCGAACACATTCTCCGGCTGGCCCCCGGGAGAAAGGGATGCCCGGGAAAATGTGAAAACCGTATCGGGACTGATATTCACGGTGGACCCGTTGGGCAGGGAGAGCTCAGCCTCGCCGTCGTATCCGGTGATCAGGCTGTCGCCTTCCCGGAGGATCATGCCGAAATCAGCGTAGTCCAGCCGACCGGATGCCGAGCGGAAATCCACGGTGCCGGAGACGTACACGATTTCGCCGTCCAGAGCCCAGAGCCCGACGCTTATGAAACACAGGGTGATAAGGATAATCATCAAGCGTTTCATCGTACCTCCCCGAATCCCTGGATTCTGCGCTCGGTGCGCGGGCTGCGGTCGACGATGACCACCAGTTCACGGTTGTCCCAGTCGAAGAACACCAGGGCGGTGTTTTCGTCGGTGTAGTTCTCCATCCAGGTGCGTACTTCCCAGCTGTCGTCGAAGAGCTGGTGACTGTCTCCGTCCACGATCCGGACCTGGGTCAATTCGCCGGTGGAAAAGCCTACTCCCGAAAGGGCGCTCCACAGGTCGCTGACCAGGGACTCGGAAACCAGAATTTCGCTTTCGAAAAGGAACGGCCGGGCGGTCATGTCCACCGCGCCATCGATGTCTCCGGTCTCCACCATTTCCAGCAACCTCAGGGCTTCTGCCCCGGCGGCGTTCGTGCTGATGGTTCCGCAGGATGCGATGAGCGGAAGCACGAGAAATATGAGGGCTATGCGTTTCATAGCTATAACTATAGGCCATCGAAAGAACAATTCCAAAAAACCCTGGAAAAAGCAGGTTCAAGGGAAGCCGATCCGACCGGAAATGCCTATGATATTCCTATGAAATTCCCCATCATCCTGACAGATCACGACGACACGGCGGTGGACAGCACACCGACGATCCATCACCCGGCCCATGTAGAACAGATGAAACGCCTGGGCATGGAATCCCATATCAAGAGTGTGGAAGAGTGGTTCCGCATAAACTACGATCCGGGATTACACCACTTTATGAACGAAGAACTGCGCCTGGACGAGGAACAGCAAAAGCTCTGCTATGAAATCTGGCGCCGGCACACCGCAGGAATCGATCCCCCGTTTTTCGAAGGCATCCTCGAACTCCTCAGCGAAGTTACCCGGCGGGGCGGCAGCGTCTTCGTGGTATCCCATTCCGAGGAAACGATTATCAGCCGTCATTACCGGAACCAGTCTATTGTTCCGGGATTTCATCCCCGGGGAATCTACGGCTGGACCGGCGACCCCGAAAAGGCCAAACCGGGGGTCTGGCCCGTAGAGGACATCATCTCGCGCTACGGATTCCGCAGCGAGGAGATGATCATGATCGATGATTTAAAACCCGGAATCACCATGGCCCGGAATGCCGGCATCAGCTCAATTGGAGCCGCCTGGAGCCACGCCATCGGAGAAATCCGGGAAGATCTGGGTCGAATCGCCGACGTGGTCTTCGAATCGGTGGACGAAGCGGCTGCCTGGTTACTGGAGCCCCGGAACTGAAAAGCCTGAGGCTAAAACCCCATATCCTCCAGCAGATCAGCCAAAATATCAGGCCGGTCGGTAATAATTCCGTCTACGCCGATGCCGATGAGGTATTCCATGGTTTCCCGATCGTTCACCGTCCAGTAATACACCGCCAGATTTTTCCGATGGGCGTCCCGAACGGTTCTCCGGTTGGCGAGGTTGGTGTACATGGTATCGCTTTCCTCATCCATGACAGAAAGCTTGTTTCTCAGTCCCCGGGGGAGCCGTTCGATGAGTGCCCGTTCGGAGGGATATATCTGGTCCCGCACCGGCAGCATCACCGATGAGTACGCCGGTTTAAGGAAGAAATCCAGATTCAGGGCCGACAGAATCGAAAACATGAGCACGTCGCCGGTGGCGGCGCCGGTGGGAATGCTTCCGTCGGTGCGTTCCCGGAACGCGCTGGTCACTTCGTCATCGAAACTGCTGACCACAACCTGTTCCTGCATGCCGTAGGTCTCGATGAGGCGGATCAGCTCTGCCACCGCCGCTTCCGCGTTGGCCGGGCCGCTGGCATCCACCGTATCCTTGAGCTCGAGAATGTAATAATTATCGGGATAACTGACGAACAGGTCCTCCAGGCGGGCGGGAACCAGGAGCTCCGCCATATCGGGGCTGAGGTCGTCGCTGTCGGCGTAGGGACGCCTGCCGTCCAAATCCACGAAATTCGCCCCGAAGTTCAACTCCGTCATTTCCGCGTAGCTCAGATCCCGGACCAGTGTGTTCTCGACGCCGGTGGTGCCAAGGATGTCCAGGTCGTGATGGGTGACCAGCTGACCGTCGGCGGTGATGCACAGATCTATTT
>CAWZYW010000215.1:0-5195 GCA_963966255.1 uncultured Salinispira sp.
AGGACAGCCAGCGCCAGGATTACAGTTTCACCCTGGGAAGCGGATACAATCTCTACAAGCTCGATGAGGATATCATCGGCATGGAGCTCGGCTCGGAAAAAATCATCGAAAAAACCTATGGCGATGATGAGGAAGACAAGAGCCTTGCCGGCCAGACCAGGAAAATCAAAGTAAAGCTCAGCAAAATCAAGGTCAGGGATCTTCCCGAGCTGGATGACGAGCTGGCCCAGGACGTCGATGAGAAGTACGAAACCCTCGACGACCTGAAAAAAGACATCAAGAAGCGCCTCGAGGAAAACCGCGATAACCAGCTGCAGAAGGCGAAGACCGATGCCCTGATGGAGCAGCTCATCGAAAAGAATCCCATCGTACTTCCCGAGAGCATGGTGAATGCCGAGCTGCAGGCCCATTGGAATAACTTCATCCGTCAGTTCGGCGGTGACGAGAAAATGGTGGAAGCCCTGCTGAACGCTCAGAACAATACCCGGGATCAGCTCTATACCGAATGGCGGCCCTCTGCTGAACAGCGCTTGAAGGCCCAGCTTATCCTCCAGAAGCTCATCGAGGATCGGAAGCTGGAAGCATCCGACGAGGAGATCGACGCCGAGATCAAAAAGACCGCGGAACAGAGCTCCATGTCTGAAAAAGAAGTACGGGATTACTACGAACAGAACCAGATGATGGAGTACGTCGCTCAGGACATCAAGGAAAAGAAACTGGTCGCCGCCCTGCTTGAGGAAAACACCGTGAAGAAGGGCAAGAAGATCAAGTATGTGGACTTCATTCAGGGAAATGCGTAGATTTACGGGATACCCGATTCCCGGGATACTCCAATAAACAGGATACGATTTTATGAATGTTCAAAATAACAACCTGGTTCCGGTGGTAATAGAACAGACCGGCGTGGGCGAACGCAGCTACGACATTTACAGCCGCCTTTTGAAGGACCGCATTATATTCCTCGATGGCGAGATCCACGATATAAACGCGGATATAATCGTGGCCCAGCTGCTCTTCCTCGAAAGCCAGGATCCCGACAAAGATATCTCCCTGTATATTAATTCCCCCGGCGGTTCGGTAACCGCCGGCCTGGCGATTTACGACACCATCCAGTATATCCGGGCAGACGTTCAGACCATCTGCATGGGACAGGCCGCCAGCATGGCGGCGGTACTGCTTGCTGCCGGAACCGCGGGAAAGCGCCTGGCGCTCCCCTCTTCCCGGGTGCTGCTGCATCAGCCCTGGGGCGGTGTTCAGGGTCAGGCCAGCGATATCGGCATACAGGCCCGGGAAATGGTACGTCTGAAGAATCTTCTCATCGATATTCTGGTCAAGCACACCGGGAAGGAACGGGACGTGATCATCGCCGATCTGGAGCGCGACTATTTTATGGGCGCCGAGGATACGGTTGGTTACGGCCTGGTCGACAAGGTGTTGGTCAGGGATGAGGCCGAGTAGGAAATATGAGTAAAAAGACCGAAAGCATCAAGGCCTGTTCTTTCTGCGGGAAGTCCGGCGACGCCGCCCGTCGTCTCATCGCCGGTCCGGGGGTCTACATCTGCGACGAATGCGTCAACGTATGTAAAAAGATCCTCGATGAGGAAGACGATGTTCTCACCAACGAATTCCTCGACGAAGTGCCAAACCCCAAGGAAATCAAGAGCTACCTCGATGAATACGTGGTAGGCCAGGATCAGGCAAAAAAAGTGCTCTCGGTAGCCGTGTACAATCACTACAAACGGATCACCCAGAAGCTTCAGATCGAGGACGAGGTGGAAATCGAGAAGTCCAACGTCCTCCTGCTCGGTCCAACCGGAACCGGCAAGACCCTGCTGGCCCGGACCCTGGCGAAAAAACTCAAGGTGCCCTTTGCCATAGCCGACGCCACAACCCTTACCGAGGCGGGATATGTCGGCGAGGACGTTGAAAACATTCTTCTGAAGCTCTACCAGGCCGCGGGACAGGATATTTCGGCCACCGAGCGGGGCATCATCTACATCGACGAAATCGACAAAATCGGCCGTAAAAGCGAAAACGTCTCCATTACCCGGGATGTCAGCGGCGAAGGGGTTCAACAGGCCCTGCTGAAGATCATCGAGGGCACGGTGGCATCGGTGCCTCCCCAGGGAGGCCGCAAGCATCCCAGTGCGGAAATGATCAAGATCGATACAAGCAACATTCTCTTCATTTGCGGGGGTGCTTTCGTCGGGCTGGATAAAATCATCGAAAACCGGGTGTCAGAACATCCCATGGGGTTCGGCGCGAAGGTGCATACCCGTGACGAGGATATTTCCGATCTTTACAAATCGCTTCACCCCGATGACCTGGTGCGTTTCGGGCTGATCCCCGAATTCGTGGGTCGCCTGCCCATTCACGTAGCCCTGAATGATCTGGAACGGGACGACCTGGTGCGCATCCTGATGGAGCCGAAAAACTCCATAGTGCGCCAGTACACCGCGAGCCTGAAGCTCGACGACGTGGATCTCACCTTCACCGACGAGGCGATCAGCGCCATCGCCGACATGGCCATTACCCGGAAAACCGGGGCCCGGGGCCTCAGGGCCATCGTGGAATCGGTGATGATGGAAATCATGTTCGATATCCCTTCCATGAAGGGTTCGAAGCAGGTCGTAATCGGAGAGGATGTTATTACCGGCGGGAACCAGCCGGAAATCATCGTGAAAAAGAAGAAAACTGCCTGATTTGGCCTACACTGGTATGAGAGGCAGCTCGTGAAACTGTTCGGCAAGGAACGCAAAATCCCATTCTCCGGGGCGGGGCACCCGCTTATCGCAATCAAGGATATGGTGCTCTTTCCCCATTCTGCCGCTCCGATATACGTACAGAAAGCAAGCGCCGTAAAGTCCATAGAGCATGCCATGACCGCCAAGCGGACCATAGTGCTGGCATACTTCACCGGCGAGGATACCAAGCTCGAGCTGGAGAATCTCAACCCCTATGCCACCGTGGCCCGGATCGTGCAGGTCATGAAGCTTCCGAACAACAGCTCCCGGGTGCTCCTTGAGGGCGGCGATCGGGTTTCGCTGCATGCGGTACGCGAAGAGGACGGGCTGTATATCGGCCGGACCAACCCGATCTCCCTGGACAACTCCCTTGGCAAAGAAGTCGTCAACCGCATGCGGGCCCTTCAGGAAAGCTTCCGGGGTTTCGCAAAGGATAACAAAAAAGTTCCCAAGGAAATTCTCCAGGCCATCGATCGGGCTGATAATCCCCATACCCTCATGGATCAGATCCTCTCCCAGACCGCTATCCCATACCGCCGGAAGCTGGAGCTGTTTAATATCACCGACACGCTCCAGCGGCTTGAACAGCTCAGCGTGGAGCTTGAATCCGAGCATCAGGTGCTGAGCATAAAAAAGGATATCAGCAAGCGGGTCAAACAGCGGATGGACGACAATCACCGGGAATTCGTGATCAACGAACAGATCAAGGAGTTGAACCGGGAACTGGGCAAGGCCGAAGATGATCCCAGCGGGGTCGCTGAGCTGGAGGCCCAACTGAAAGACCGGTTATTACCGGCGGAGGTGAGGGCCAAGGTCGATTCCGAATTCAAGCGGCTCAAGCGCCTTCAGCCCATCAGTCCGGAGGCGGGGATCGTCCGGGGGTACCTGGAGTGGATCGCCGACCTGCCATGGGAGGTCCTGAGTGACGACCGGATCGAGATCGATGAGGCCGCGACCATTCTCGACGAAGATCACTATGACATGACCGAACCGAAGGATCGGATCCTGGATTATCTTTCGGTTCTGCAAATGAAGCAGAATTTGAAAGGCCCCATCCTGTGTTTTGTCGGCCCCCCGGGAACCGGAAAGACCAGCCTGGGCAAGAGCCTGGCCCGGGCCATGGGACGGGAGTTCGTGAGGATTTCCCTGGGTGGCGTCCGCGACGAAGCCGAAATCCGGGGACACCGGAGGACCTACGTCGGCGCGCTTCCCGGCAAGATTATTCAGGGTCTGAAGAAAGCCGGCAGCTCAAATCCGGTTTTCCTGCTGGATGAAATAGACAAGCTCTCAAGTGATCACCGGGGAGACCCTTCCTCGGCCTTGCTCGAGGTATTGGACCCGGAGCAGAATAAGAATTTTACCGATCATTATATGGAAGTCGCCGTGGACCTTTCCAAGGTCCTGTTTGTGACTACGGCAAACAGTCTCGAGGGCATCCCCTATCCCCTGCTGGACCGGATGGAAATTATTCAGATCCCCGGCTATACCCGCATCGAGAAATTAAAAATAGCCGAGGGCTTTATCATTCCCAAACAGCTAAGAGAGCACGGTCTTGACTGGGCCGATGTCCGCTTCAGCTCCGAAGCCCTCAAGCTCATCATCGATCACTATACCCGGGAAAGCGGCGTGAGGAATCTGGAACGGGAGATCGCAAAGGCGGTGCGTAAAATCGCGCGCAAGGCTGTGGAGGACGGGAAGATTCCCGTACCCGTAAGTCCTGAGCCCGCAGGCCCTCCGGAGGCAAGCGCCGTACCCCAGGAAAACGCCGCGACCGGGGAGGCGCAGGATCAGGAACCGGAACCCGCGCTGGCAGAGCCGGAAAACCAAACCGGATTGCCTGCGGTGACGGATGAAACTGACGCGCAGTCCGATTCGGAACCGGCTGCGGAGCCTGCATTGGGAAATGAAGATGAAATAGAAATACAGGGTGGTCAGGATGAGAATTCCGGTACGCCCCGGGAAGATGATACTTATGACGAGGCGGATTCATCGGAAGGAATTTCACTTCAGGAAGACATCAGCTATGAATACCCGGATTTCAAATACCGGGTGACAAACAAGCTGGTTCACAAACTGCTGGGCCCCGAAAAGTTCGACAGCGACCTGCTGTACAAGGAGACCCCTCCGGGACTGGTATACGGTATGGCATGGACCCAAATGGGCGGTAAGCTGTTACCGGTGGAAGCCATTATTCTAAATCGGGAGGGCAAGGGCGAGATGACCCTCACCGGAAGCCTGGGCGATGTCATGAAGGAAAGCGCCAGAATCGCCCTTTCGGTGGCCCGGAAACTCATGGAAGAAAGCGGGAAAAGCCCCGCCGCGAAGCTGGCCCAGAACGCCGACATTCACATCCACGTTCCCGCGGGTGCCATTCCCAAGGACGGACCCAGCGCAGGCATCACCCTGACCTGCGCATTGCTTTCCATTTTCACGAACACCCCCCTGCGGGAT
>CAWZYW010000216.1:0-5182 GCA_963966255.1 uncultured Salinispira sp.
GGCTGCATTAAATCCAGCGAGGTGGAGGTTTATTTAAAGGATTTCGATCTTTCGTTGAACCGGGGGGACAAGATCGCCCTGGTGGGTCCGATGAACCAGCATAAGAACATTTTTTTCGAGCTTATCGCAGGGGAAATGGAAGCCGATTCGGGAGAGATCGACTGGGGAACCACCATCAGCCGAAGTTACTTTCCCCGTGATAATACCCGCTACTTCTCGGATGGCGAGAGCATCTTCGAGTGGCTGCAGCAGTATTCTCCAGAACAGGACGAGGCATATGTCCGCGGTTTCCTGGGCCGTATGCTGTTCTCGGGAGAAGATGCGTTGAAACCGGTGAACGTTCTGTCCGGAGGGGAAAAGGTGCGTTGCCTTCTCAGCAAAATGATGCTCAGCGGTGCCAATGTCCTTCTGTTCAACGAGCCGACGAACCACCTGGATCTGGAATCAATAACCAGCCTCAACAACGGGATTATCGGCTTTTCCGAGGTTGTGATTTTCAACAGCCACGACCATCAGTTTATTTCATCCATCGCCAACCGTATTATAGAGTTCACCCCGGCGGGAATTATCGACCGTATGATGCCCTTCGACGAATACGTGGCACATGAGGATGTACGGGCCTTGCGCGATTCAATGTGGCACGGTCACCATCGGGTGGAAATCTAAAGGCCGAATCTCACTGCCAGCGCGCGGCGTAGTCCTTGATGCGGAATTTCCGCTCAAGGCCGCGGTCGTTCATATAACGGATTTTTCCGAACACCGCCCGTTCGGTCCAGCCTCGGTCGTGGGTACCGAAACACCATGAGATGCCCGCATATCCGTTCTCATCCCGGCCGTCCAGCTCATACCGGTCATTGAGGTATATGAGGGTGTCGAAGGCCTCTTCCGGGCTCCGCGACCATTCGATAACCTTTTTGCCCCAGTACATGCGCATATACCCATGCATTTTTCCGGTGCTTCGCATCTCGTTCTGGCAGGCGTTCCAGTACGGATCGAAGGTTTCGGCGCGCTCCAGCTGTTCCCGGCTGTACAATACCGGCCTGGGATCGCTGCGATGTTCCTCGAGGCTATTCGCCGCCCACTCGGGAATGCCCCGGTAGGAATCGTAATCGCGATTATGAAGTACGTAGTTCTTCGCCAGCTCCCGCCGTACGATCAGCTCCTCAAGAAAGGCTTCCAGACTTTCATCGGGCACCGCCGACGGATTGAGTTTCGGATTCTGCCGCAAATCGGCGGCGGCGATCACCGCTTCCCAGGCGACCCGAAGGGGGGATAGCATACCGAAATGCAGATAGGGACTGATTTCACTTTGTGCCGGTTCGGCGGGATCGTTGCGGGCTTCGCCGTAGCGGGGGAAAACTTCATTCAGGAAGTACTCCAGCCGGGTCCGCCCCGCTTCGCCGCCGCCGTGAAAAGCCTCGGACGGGGATACGTCTTCATCGGGGATCGGCAAGCCCCTGGCCTTCAACAATGCAGTAAAGTCTTGAGGGGAGTCCAGGTCGGCCAGTTCACCTGATGTTATGACGGGAACGTTATCGGGTATTTCCAGTGCCCTGTGATCAACTAAAGACGTTTTTATATAATCGTTGACCTCTCCCATAAAAAAATCCTCAGGCGAGGCGTATCCGTTCAAATACGGGAGCCATTGACGGGTTATTTTTCTCCTGATGGTGGCCGCCGCGTATTCCTTTTTATCGCTGACCAGTGAAGTGGGTATCACCACTTCCGACTCAATCTGAATGAGGGGCACCTGGTCCTCGGCCAGTGCTGCCGCAGTCCTGGCGCGCCACTGCCTCAGGTGGCGAAGATATCCCCGGTCTGTCACCACCTCGCCGACCTGCTTCATGGCGGGGAGGACTTCCCAGGGGGGCGCCGCCAGTATGTAAAATGACAGACCCCGGTTCTCGAGCTCAGCCCCTGCCTCCTTCAGTCCCTGCATCATAAACCAGAAATGCCGGATGTTGGCTCCCGGATATGATGTGCTTAGAAAGAAAAGCACCGAAAGCCGTCGGCCGTCCTCGGCGCTGCGACGGGCGGCGTAATTCAATGCCATATTGTCCCTGACCCGCTGGGCGCTCTGCATCCAATAGATCCTGGTCCCGCGCGCCTCGACGGGGAGTCGGTAATCGCTCAGATAACTGATTCTATCTTCGAAAGAGGGGGTATCCATAGGAATAACATACCCAAAGCTTGAAGATGAGGGAAACACCTTCTATGCTGGTATCGGGGATGTTACCGGGGGGTGCCATGTCTCAGAAAATTCTCATTGTCGACGACGAATACGCCACCAGCCGACTGTACTCGGTGATTCTCACCGAAAGCGGCTATCCCGATGTTGTCACCTGCGAGGACAGCCGGGATGCCATGGACATCATCGCTGAACAGGAAGTGGATCTGGTCCTCACCGATCTGATCATGCCGCACCTTGATGGCCGGGATCTCCTGATGAAAATCTCCGAGCGTTATCCCGATATTCCGGTGATCATCCTGACTGCCCAGGATCGGGTGGAAACCGCCGTGGAATGCATGAAATTCGGAGCCTTCGATTTCATGACCAAGCCGGTGGATGCCAATCGCCTGATTTCTGCGGTCCAGCACGCCATCACCATACGGGAACTCAAGGAAGAAGTGAACATTCTCGCCAGCGAGCGGACCCAGTGGGAGCTTCAGCAACCGAAAGCCTTCGAGGGCATCATCACCTGCAGCGCGAAGATGCATAAAATTTTCGCATATATGGAAGCCATCGTTCAAAGCCCGAAGGCGGTACTCATTACCGGAGAAAGCGGCACCGGTAAGGAACTGGTCGCCCGGGCGCTCCATGAACTCCGCGGAGACCGTGGGAATTTCGTTGCGGTAAACGTCTCGGGGCTGGATGATACGGTTTTCAGCGACTCCCTGTTCGGCCATCGCCGGGGGAGTTTTACCGGTGCCGACGAAAGCCGAAAGGGGCTTATCGAGCAGGCCAACGGAGGAACCCTCTTCCTCGACGAAATCGGCGATCTTCAACCTCAGAGCCAGGTCAAACTGCTCAGGCTGCTTCAGGAAGGTGAGTATTATCCCCTGGGTTCCGATGAGCCGGAAACCTGCGACGCCCGGATTATCGCCGCCACCAATGCCGATCTCCACATAAAACAGGAGGAGGGACGTTTCCGCCGGGACCTGTATTATCGACTCATCGCCCATCACATTGAGCTCCCGCCCCTGCGAGAACGGCCTGAAGATATCCCGCTGTTGATCGGGCACTTTCTCGAGGAGGCTCAGGTCTCCCTGGACAGGCCCAGGACCGAAGTCCCTTCTGAACTCAGCGAGCTCCTGAAAGCTTATCAGTTCCCCGGGAATATCCGGGAGCTTCAGGGCCTGATGTATGACCTGGTCACCTCCAGCCCGTTGGGAAGCCTGGATCCCGGGGTTATCCGGGAGTACCTCAGTCTTCACCGGGAAGAATCCGCTGCGGAAGATTTCTCCGAATCCCTGGAGGAATTCAAGCGCCATTACCGGGAGGGTCCCGGGGGAATCCTCGTACCGGTGGACCGGATGCCGGCCATGCGGGCTCTGGAGCACTTCCTGTACCAGGAAGCCCTGGATAGAATGAACGGCAATCAGAGCCGCGCCGCAAGAATGCTGGATATCAGCCAATCGACTTTGAGCCGATGGAAGCAGCAGCTCGATGGAAAAAAAGCGTAATTGTTTGTACCAGCGATGCGGAAATATTGTATAATTGAAAATGAGCCGAATCGCAGGGCGATAGACACTGGCACATTCCCGAGAAATTGCTTAGATTTAACGGGAGGAGGCAGGAGTTAATATGAGAAGCAAAGGTGATTTCCCCAGTATCAACGAAAAGGACCCCGAAGGTCTCAAAGCCGATGGCAGCCCCTACAAGGTCCTGATAGTCGACGACTCGATGTTCATCGCGAAACAGCTGAATCAGATCCTGACTTCTGCGGGCTTCGATGTAGTGGCCACCGCCGCCGACGGCGAAGAGGGCCTTGAGAAATATAAGGAACTCCACCCCGGCATCGACCTGGTCACCATGGATATTACCATGCCGAAAATGGACGGGGTAACCGCTCTAGAAAAAATCATTGAATTCGACAAAGACGCCACGGTGATAATGATTTCCGCTCTCGGAAAAAACGATCTGGTAAAAGACAGCCTGATGAAGGGAGCGAAGAATTACATCGTCAAGCCTCTGGATCGGGCCAAGGTCCTCGAGCGGATCGTCACCAGTCTGAATCAATAACTCCGGTCATGTGAGCATCTTCCGTCTTAGCGCACGCCGTATCTCCCGTCTCGTCCTGACCGTGTGGATCGCATCAACCGCGGTTTTTTTTATGCTCAGGGTCGTTCCCGGTGATCCCGCCCGGGTAATCGCCGGCATACAGGGTGCGTCCGACCCCCAGGTGCTTGAGCAGATACGGGAACGCCTGGGGCTGGATCGCAGCCTCATCGCCCAGTACGGCGACTGGCTCTTCTCGACCTTCACAATGGATTTCGGGGATTCCTATCAGCGTTCCCGACCGGTGATGAATCTCATCTCCGAGCGACTGGGGCTTACTCTCAGCCTGGCCTTCGGCGGCATGGCGGTTGCATTGGCAATTGCCCTTCCCGCGGGGGTGATCGCCGCGGTTCGCCGACGGACCTGGGTCGACCGGCTTATTATGGGTTCATCCCATATCTTCCTGGCGATCCCCGAATTCTGGCTTGGAATTATCCTGCTCCTGGCTTTTTCCGTAGCGCTTCCCTGGTTCCCCCTGTTCGGTTCCGACGGACCGGCGCATTTTGTCCTTCCGTCAATAGCGCTGGGGCTCGGGCGGGCTGCCTTTCTCGCCCGGCTGGTTCGCGCCGCCGTGCTCCGGGAGCTCGGCCGGGAATACGTAGTATTCCTCAAACAGCTCGGCGTTCCCCGGGGCCGGATCATTCTGCGGCACGTATTGCCGAATTCCCTGATACCCGTTGCGATTCCCGGAGCCATTCAATTCGGATATCTCCTGGGAGGAGCGATAATCATCGAACAAGTCTTCGGCATGGGAGGGGTCGGTCGGCTGCTGCTGCAGGCAATTCAGGGCCGGGATTTTCCGCTGATTCAGGGCGGGGTGATTGTTCTGGCGGGGGTATTTTCCCTGGTGAACTTCATTGCTGCCCTGCTTACGGCGGGGTGGCGGGTCCCGTGTGGGCGTTT
>CAWZYW010000217.1:0-5156 GCA_963966255.1 uncultured Salinispira sp.
AAAGACGAATTACTGGAGCTGAAGTCAATCGTGCAGGCTTAAATTGACGGTTACGTCTCAATTCAGAGAACGTGCTAAAGTGGACGAAACGATTTCTCAGGGGAGAGCCACTCACCATGAAGCGTGGAAGACCAAAGAAAGATTCGAGCACCACAAGCCATTCTCCAGAGACCACCGATAGTATCAAAGAAGAGCTCGAGCGCTTACGTGCCGAGCTGGCGTACAAGAATAAGCTGATTGAATTTCTGGAAGAACGGGAAACCGTAAAAAAAAAGAAAAATTCAGAATCATCAGGGAACTGAGTGATCGTTGGAAGATTTCGCTATTATGCTCCATAGCTGGTGTTTCCCGGAGTGGATATTATCGATTTCTCTCCTGCACTCAGAATCCCGTCGACGCCGATCTCTATGTCGTTAAGGCTATCCAGGAAATACATAGAGCTACCAATCAGCTTTACGGCTATCGGCGCCTGAAAATTGCCCTGGAGAGAGACCTGGGGCTGATCATTAACAAGAAGCGCATACAACGTCTCCAGAAGGAGTTTGGCTTATATGCGCAGATCAGGCGCCGCCGTTTCAATTATCCCAAACCGCAGTTTCGACGAGAACCCCCGAAAGAGAATCTGCTGCAGCGACAATTCACCGCTGATGTGCCAAATCAAAAGTGGGTCACGGATATTACCTACATCCTCAATGGCTCAAAGCGCTTGTATCTCTCTGCATTGATGGATCTGTGCAATCGGGAAATCATAGCTTACCGAATCAGCGATGATATCGCGCTTGCGTTTGTCATGGAGACTTTAAAAGATGCTTTTCGGAGATACCAGCCGCAAAGGGTAATAGTGCATAGTGATCAGGGAGGACATTACACCTCGCCTCAGTTTGGAAAGATGCTAGTAGATAATCAGGCTATTCAAAGCATGTCTCGCAGAGGGAACTGTCTGGATAATGCTTCCATGGAAAATTTCTTTGGTCACTTGAAATCAGAGTGCATTCATCGGCTCCGTCCAATGCCTCAAGTCCAGTTGCGCAGACAGATCGATCAGTACATTGATTTCTACAACAATCGCCGAATTCAGCTGAAAATGAAAATGGCTCCGGTTGAATACCGGAGCCATTTAGCCCAGACTGCTTAGAACTAACTGTCCACTTTTCGGGGGTCAGTTCATCTTGCCAGTCCTTTTTTTTGTGCGGTTCTGCTGACCGCGAAATGCCGGCTTAAAACCAGAACCGAAATCCCGCAGCTGCCTGAAGACCTACGCTTCCGGGAATGTTGAATTCAGGAAGGAATCCGAGGGTCGGGGCCACTTCGATAAACAGCTCGAAGAAATTGAGCAGGAAAACATTCAGACCCAGTGGAACCCGGGCGCCGAGACTGATCTGCGCGGGATCCCCGCCCTGAATGGCGGTATAGAGTCCCGGTCCGGCGTAGAAATTAATGGGACCGGTCAGGTTCTCATTGAACGCCCAGAAATCCGCGGTAGCTCCCAGGAAGAACGGATCGTCGAAATCAACCGCTATTCCCAGAAGGAAGGGAAGCTGATCGAATTTAGCAGAGAGCATCAGGTTGCTGGGCATCCCCTGGCCGACGTTTAAACCGGTAGACAGGCCGATGCCAAGGCTGAAAGCGCTGACCGAGGTGATCATAAGCAGGATCACCAATACAATAATAATCTTCTTCATCAGAAGCTCCTTTCTCGTAATGATTGGAGCTTATACTATAGTCTGTGCTACAATGCATTTCAATATTTCCCGGGAGCATGAACCATGGAAAAGAGTGAAGACAAGATCCTGCTCACTGCAGATGATCTGGATGGCTACCTGAGTGTCGAAGATAAGATGTATGTTTCCGAACTCGATACATTGTACCAGCAGGTGAGTAACGAATATCGGGTGATGAATCAGAGCATAAACCAGACCCGCTTGAATGAATCGAGAGAGAACCTCATTTCCCTGTACAACCGAATCGGAGAAAAAATTCAGGAAATCAATGCCTACCATCCGCAAATTAATATCTATTCATTCCAGCTCCCCCAGTCGAGCCGGGGAGAGGCTTCCCGACTGATCGCCAAGTTGAGGGATGTCCGTACCAGTCACCAGGAGTTCCTGTATTACATTCAGCGCGCATACGAGCTGCTCTTCAACCAGGCGTTCCATCAGGGAGAAACCCAGAGCAAGAACTACCTTATCGTTAAAACTCCGGTTACCGAGCCGGTGCAGAATTTCGCCGTGCATAAAATCCCCGATGTTGATGACAAAATTGAGAATAGCGTGATGTGCGTTATGCTCCGGGGCGCATTGCTTCCCTCCATGATCATGTCTAAGGAAATCCAGGAGTATTCTTCCACGGGTTACGTGACCCCCTTCGCCCTTTTTCGTATACGCCGCGACGACCGCCGCCGTGAGTCCGATATGCGTTACATACTCGATCTCAATTCTTCGTATTTTTCTCCTGAGCAGCTCCATGACAAGGATCTGTTTTTCGCCGATCCCATGAACGCCACCGGCGGAAGCCTGGTTACCATCATCCAGTATCTGAAGGAGCAGGGCGTGAAGCCTAGATCGGTACAGTTTTTCAACGTGATATCAGCCGTTAAGGGGGCACTGCGGATCAGCAGGGCCATCGAGGGGGTGAAAATATATTCGCTTTGGATGGATCCGGTTCTTAACGACAAGGCATATATACTTCCGGGGCTGGGTGATGCGGGCGATCGACTGAACGGTTCTGATCCGGAGGATAATCCCCGTAACATTATTCAGCTTATTGCCGACTACGGTTCAACCATCACCAACCTCTACCGGTCTCAGGTGCGGGCAATCGAGCGGACGGTGCTTGGTGTCTGAACTGCGAATGCGTATCAATGGAGCACTGATTGCGGTGATGGCCGTGGCGGCGTTCACGACTTCCTGCGTCACATATTCCGATGAGCAGGTGGATCTCGCATGGTCCTACTATCGCGCTGCAGAAGCATGGTTGGAACTCGAAAACAGTTCTGAGGCCGAGCCGTTGCTTTTCAAAGCCCTCGAGCTGTATCCGGATCTCGAAGAGGCGCGATTCGCCCTTGTCGAACTTTATCTTGAGCGGGAGAACTTTGACGAGGCGCTGGTGCAGGCAGAGCGCTTATATCTGAATGATCCCGGGGAGCCCGCGTCCCAGGAGATCCTGGCCTATCTCTATGGGACCACCGGAGATTCCGAGCGTGCGCTGGAGCTCTACCTCGGGCTTGCATCCGATCAGGAAAGAGCCGATCTCGAATATAATATCGGCCGCTTGTATCAGCAGACCGAGCGCCCGGGAGAATCCCGGCTCTCGTATGAGCGTGCCGTGTCCCTTGACCCGGGTTTTGTGCCGGCGGCATCAGCTCTTGCGCGGATGGATTATTCCGAGGGGAACCCTTCCCGGGTTATCCTCCTGTTGGCGGATCTCGAATCCCAACTGATCGATTTCCCTGGAGGAGCAATCACTCTCGCCCTGGCATATGCCGATGAGGGGCTTACTCCGGAGTTTCTATCATGGACCGGGGCTCTGCTGGAAGCTTACGCCCGAGGATCCGATTTAAGCGAAGATACCCATACGGATTGGAAACTCACCGTACTGCGAAGAGCAAGAGTTCTGGCGGAGCTGGCCTTGGATGATACGGCGGCTTTGGCACTCTATTCCTCGATTTTCGAGTGGGAGTTTCTCGATATTCAGGGGTGGGAATCGGAACTGTTTTACTTATCGGATGTACCTTCCATACCTCAGACCCTCGCGTATATCGAAGAGATCATTTCTCGAAATCCAAGTGAAAATTGAAAAAAAACCGCCCTGCAATGCGGGCGGCGGATAGAGCGGTCAGCTTCCCAAATCTTCGAGTGGTGATCGGGAATTGATCATTGAAAGCAAGTTGGAAAATACTTCTTCGGGTCGGGGGCGGGTATCCAAATGCTCCAACAGAGACTTTTTCTGGTAGTACTGGATCAATGGCTCGGTCTGCTCACGGTATATGGACAGCCGTTTGGCCACTGCTTCTTCCCGGTCGTCTGGCCGGATTATCAGGTCCTCGCCGGTGACATCGTCTTTACCTTCGACTTTTGGCGGATTAAACATTACATGATAGGTTCGACCGGTCGGTTTATGTACCCGTCTTCCGGATAAGCGCCGGATGATTTCTTCATCGCTCAATTCGAAGTTTATTACGTGATCGATCTTCTCCATATTTTCCAGGGCTTCCGCCTGGACAATGGTGCGCGGGAAACCGTCGAGAATATAGCCTTCCCGAGTGTCATCGAATTTCAGTCGTTCCTCTACAAGTTCTATGGTCAGATCGTCGGGCACGAGCCCGCCTCCCTCCACGATATCCTTTACCTGGTTGCCCAGCTCAGTTTCATTGCGGATCGCGGCTCGAATGATATCGCCGGTGGAAATGTGGGGGATATTCATATGCCTGCTGAGACGGGAAGCCATGGTGCCTTTACCGGCACCGGGAGGGCCGAGGAAAACCAGCTTCATTTTTTTCTCCTGTGGGATTGTTTTTGCGTTATATTACGGTAAGGACCTTGGTCCGTCAATCAAACAGCACCGGGAGACAAACATGGATTTTCTTGAACGAATGAAACAGGCCCTCGATAAAAGCGTGGAAGCATCGAAAGACTTTTTCGGCAAGGCCGGTGAGACTGCTAAGGACCTGAGCGCCAAAGGGGTGCTGCGGCTTGAAATCCGAGAGCTCGAAGGCAGGGCAAAAAAGGAGCTTTCAAAGCTCGGTCATCTGGTATATGACCAGATTGCCGTTCAGGAGAAGGCCAGCGTTACCGCAAAGAATCAGGAAATGAGCGCCATTATAGACGAGATTTCCCACATCAAAGACGAAATCCAGAAACGGGAATCCAAACTTTCTGAAGAAAAAGATGAACCTGCAGATGGAGCAGAATAAATACCATTTTTTTTAAAAACACGGTTGACTGTTTTTTCGGCCTCTGGTATCTTCACGCTCACGTCAGCGAGACCGGGGTGGTGAAAGCCGCAACGCTCTCATGAAAGGGTCTTCTAAACTCTTTCCTGGCAACGGCTTCCGGCCTTGGTCTGAAGCTGTCTGGGGTAAACGCAGTCCTTTCTTATAATGAAAGTTGCAAACGACTCCTTGACAATCTGAACGAGCTTCTATATAGTTCGTTCTC
>CAWZYW010000218.1:0-5139 GCA_963966255.1 uncultured Salinispira sp.
GATGGGGATGCACTGCCCGGGGGATCTGCCGGGAATCAGGACTTGCCGGGCTTTCCGGCGGGATTCGTGGATATTTCAAAAAGCGGCTGTTCGATCCTGGCGATTAACGGCCCCGAACTCGGGGAAGACTGCAGCCTTGCACTGAGCTATCATGGCCGCCGGGTGGAACTGCCGGTTCGAAGCGTCTGGCGCAAACCCGTCCGCAGCCTGTGGAAATACGGTCTGCAGTTTCAAAATACGAACCATGAAATGAAAAAAATCATCAACGAAATCATACGTGAGGAAATTCTCACCGGGGCGGTGCCGGAACAGCGGGATCGCTCGGGCTGGGAGATCCGTGTTGAGGAATCGATGATCAACACGCCGCTGGGAGCCCTGAATAGGAATCGATCGGATCATTAGTACCGCTCGGGTCTGTTCCCTGATGATCCCGCAGCAGAGTTGGCAGTTTTAGGAGCAGCGATGAATTATCGAAGATTCGGAAAAACCGGCTGGAAAGTCTCGGAAATTTCCCTCGGGACCTGGCAGGTCGGGGGGAAGTGGGGAAGCGGGTTCGACGACCGGTTGGCCGACCGCATCATCAATGAGGCCATAGACCGGGGTGTGAATTTCATCGATACCGCTGACGTTTACGAGAACCGCCTCAGCGAAGCGGCCGTAGCCCGGGTGGTGAAATCCCGCAGTGAGCGGGTTTATGTGGCCACCAAATGCGGACGTTTTCTCAATCCCCACGTAAGCGAAGCCTACACCCCTGAAGCACTGACGGAATTCGTCGACGCATCGCTGAAGAACACCGGATTCGACGCTCTGGATCTCATCCAACTCCATTGCCCTCCCACCGAGGTGTATTACCGCCCGGAAATTTTCGGGACCTTCGAGCGTCTGAAAGAGCAGGGGAAAATCCTGAACCTCGGCGTCAGCGTCGAAAAAGTGGAAGAAGCGATGAAGGCAGTCGAATACGGCAATGTGGTATCCGTACAGATAATCTTCAATATCTTCCGTCAACGCCCCGCAGAACTGTTTTTCCCCCGGGCTGCGGAACGTGAGGTGGCGGTCCTGGTCCGGGTTCCCCTGGCCAGCGGTCTTCTCACCGGCAAATTCGGAAGGGACAGCAGCTTTTCCGAAGGAGACCACCGGAACTTCAACCGCGACGGCTCTGCTTTTGACAAGGGCGAGACCTTTGCCGGGGTACCCTTCGAAACCGGACTCGACGCGGTATCCGAATTGGAGAAAAACCTGCCGGAGCCCCTGTCCCGGTCGGCCCTTCGCTGGATCCTGGCCCATCCGCAGGTTTCCACAATCATTCCAGGTGCCTCCCGGCCCGAACAGGTTGAACAGAACGTCGCGGCCAGCGAAGCCGGACCGCTGGATGACGAATCCAGACGGGCCGCCGACGCGGTGTATCGGCTGCGGATCAAAGACCTGGTGCACCAGCTCTGGTGATTCTGAGTCCCTGCGCGTAATTACCAAACGGTTGCTGAGCTAAACCGGTTAAGTTTACATAGAAGTCCATTTATTTAGTTGACAGAGGAAACAAACCGTGCGACCATGTAAATATAGTTGGTTTAGACAACTAAATCCGCTTTTGCGGAAATTTCACCCAGAAAAAGGGAGGCTTGTGATGAAGAAAGTCATTACAACCATCACCATTCTGCTTGTCGGAATGGCATTTTTCCTTACCAGTTGTGGCGGCGGCAGCGACGCTGCGGCCACGATTCCTGCGTACGATCCTGAGCAGAATTACGAGGTGAGCTTAGGCCTGTACGGTGACCTGGAAGCGGCATACACCGCCGTCTTCGCATCCGATGACTTCAAGGAAAAATTCCCCAATGTCACCATCACCTATCAGACCAGTGACTTCGGTGGCCATCACAACCGCCTGACCACTGTTCTCGCGGCAAACGAAGCCACTAACGATATTGAAGCCCTGGAAGTCGGTTTCATCGCCGCATTCGTGGAAGGCGGCGGCCTCACCGACCTGTCTGCCGATCCCTTCAACGGCATTTCCGTGGGCCGGGATCTGGTTGATTTCGCCATGTCCAACGCCACCACCCGGGACGGCGCACTGGTCGCCATGCCGGTTGATATCGCACCTGCGGTTATGTTCTATCGCGAAAGCCTTCTGGAAGCTGCCGGCGTAGATCCCCAGGATCTCGTTAACGCACAGAGCTGGGATGACGTACTGGAAGTAGCCGCACAGCTTCGCGACGCCGGTCAGATCGCATTCCCCCACGCAAACGACGTGGCCCTGGTACCCCTGAACGGCGGTAAGGGCGGCTGGTTTGACGGCGACACTCCCCTGGAGCCCCGTGACAAGTTCATCGAGGTTCTCGAGCTGGTGAAAGGTATCCGCGACGCGGGCCTTGATGCCGACTACGGCGCATGGAGCGGTCCCTGGACCGAAGGTTTCTCCAACGGCGACGTGGCTCTTATGGTCAACGGCGCTTGGTTCGGCGGCGCCCTTCGCACCTGGATGGCTCCCGATGTTGACGACTGGAGGATCACCTACCTTCCCGGTAAGTTCCCAGCAGCACTTGGCGGAACCTACCTGAGCATCCCCGAACGGGTACCCGATGAGAAAAAGGCCGTTGCCTGGGAAATCATCAAGTACCTCACCACCAGCGAAGTTGCCCAGACCATCGTTTTCGAAACCATCGATGCATATCCCGCTCTGACTACCACCTATGATGATCCCATCATGAGCGAAGGCGTTGCGTACTTCGGCGGCGAACCTGTTCGGGAAATCTTCGCCGACGTGGCCGAAAGCATGCCCAACGCTACCGTTACCGAATACGACGCAACCGCCCTGGCCATCTGGAACAATGCGGTTACCGCGGTAATTACCGGCGAACTCGGTATCGAGGAAGCCTACGATGAGGCCAAGTCTCAGATTATCGCCACCATTCAGTAACATCCCCGCGATCCGTTTCCTCTGATAGACGGAACGCGACACCGGCTCCGGCGGTACTCGCCGCCGGAGCTTTTATTTACCGGCAAGCGCCGGATAGGGGACCTTCTATGAGTAATGCTGATCGAAACCCAACAGTCGGAGGTATTTCGAGGGAGCAGATCCTTGCGAAGCCTTCCGATCCGGGCGGTCGAAAGCTTTCCTTTAGCCCGATGGTTATCCTGAAATACATTCTTCTGATATTCATCGCCGCCCTGTTTATCTTTCCGTTTTTTTATGTTTTTGTTATCGCAGCCCATGCCGTACCCTTCGCGAACCCGCCGCATATCTGGTTCGGACCGGACTTGATGGATAACTTCGAAGCGCTGTTCAGTCAGATTCCGTTTTTGAAATCTTTCTACAACAGCCTGGGAATCGCGGTGCTGGCCACCACCACCACCCTGTTTTTCTGCACCATCGGGGGCTTCGCGTTCGCCAAGTACCGGTTCAAGGGAAGGGAATTCATGCTGATGTTCGTGGTGCTCACCATGGCGATACCGCCGTTTCTGAACATCATCCCGTTCTTCCGCATGATGGTTGCCTTCGGCTGGTACCAGACCTGGCTGCCACTGTTTATCCCCGGCATGGCCAGTTCCTTCGGAATTTTCCTAATGAAGCAGTTCCTGGAAGAATCGGTACCCACCGACCTGATGTATGCCGCCAGGATCGACGGGGTGACCGAGTTGGGTATGGTGCGCCACGTGGTGGTTCCATTGGCCAGACCCGCTCTGGGCATCCTGGGAACCATTACCTTCGTCGGCAGCTGGAACAATTTCCTCGGAGCCCTGGTCATGCTTCCTGACCCGCGGAATTCGACGCTTCCGGTTTCCCTGTCGTCCCTCTTCGTCCGCAGCGACGGAAACTACGGGGGCCTCATGCTGGGAACCGCACTGTCGATCCTTCCCCTGCTCATCGCATTTATGTTCGGATCGAAGCAGATCATCGCGAATCTCGCCGCCGGCGCGGTTAAGGGATAGGAGGATACTATGACATTGAAAACAAACATCCTGACGAATCCCAAAGCCGCTCCGTATATTTTCCTCTCGCCCTTCTTTATTCTCTTTCTGGTATTCGGTCTGTATCCCATCGGATTTTCGATCTTCATTTCGTTCTGGCGATGGCAGGTCCGGGGACCGGTGGAATTCGTCGGGCTGCGGAATTACATGCTGCTTCTGACCTCAGATCCGTTCTTCCTGAGATCGCTGCTGAATACCTTCTGGCTGCTGATTTTCGGATCGCTGACCCAGCACCTGATCGCCATACCTCTTGCGATTATGCTGAACGATGTCCGTCTGAAGGGAAAGGAATTCTTCAAAACCGCGTTTTTCGTCCCGTATATCACCAGTACGGTTTCGGCGACCCTGATTTTCACTCAGATTTTCGATGAGAATTTCGGTTGGATGAATTACATCATCGAGTTCCTCGGCGGCGATCCGGTGAACTGGTTCACTTCCGCTACGCCGGCCAAGGTGATGATCGCTTCGCTGATAAACTGGCGATTTATCGGATGGAATACCATCATCTATCTCGCCGGCCTGCAGGCCATCCCGCGGGAACTGTACGAAGCCGCTGACGTCGACGGCGCGAACCGTCTTCAGACGCATATGAAGATCACCGTGCCCCTGCTGGTGCCGATTATTTTCTTCGGGGTTACCCTGAGCATCATCGGCGGTATGCAGATCTTCGACGAACCTTACGTTTTGATGGGAGGCTACGCCACCATGGGCGGGGTCGGTAACACCGGGCTCACCAGCGCGTACTACCTGATGTTCACCGGCTGGAGCGCGACCCGCTTCGGCAAGGCAAGCGCCATCGCCTGGCTGATGTTCGCCATCATCGTGATTCTCACCATAGTCAACCGTATGGTGACCAAGAGGCTGGACAAGCGGGATTAGCTATTCGTTTCGTCCATGCCCTGGCGGATGTTTATGTCCGTCATATCGAGGTCCGGGGATTTTTCTCCGGACCTTGTTTTTCTTCACTGCCGGCAGCAAGCGCAGAGAATGCGGCGCAGCCGTCGGTCTTTAAGCTCGGACCTGAAAAGGAGGCCGCATGAAATATCTGAATAAAGTCGACCCATCCGTAAGGCGATCTGTTCCGGCGGGTTTGCTTATTATGGTACCTATCTTGGTCGGTTCCTGCGGGTCGGGGTTTTCCGGCGACGGTCATTGTCCATTGTAGGTGGGGTGCGG
>CAWZYW010000219.1:0-5113 GCA_963966255.1 uncultured Salinispira sp.
GGGCAGAGCCTTACGGGATGTCATGTGCTGCGATATACGGCCCTGTTCCGTCGAATCAAGGGGCTGCTCGACTCGGGCGAAATCGGCAAGATCCGGAGCATCTACTACAGCGAAAACCTGGCCACCCACCATTACGTCCATTCATACGTCCGGGGCAACTGGGGAAACAGCGATCGCAGTTCCCCGTTTATCCTTGCCAAGAGTTCCCACGACCTGGATATGATCACCTGGCTTGCGGGAGCATCACCCCGTTCGGTGTTCAGTACCGGCGGCCGCTCCCGCTTTACCGCGGAATCGGCTCCTCCCAGAGCCCCCGATCGCTGCAGCGACGGCTGTCCCCATGCATCTGCCTGTCCTTTCGAAGCCGAGCGGACTTACCTTTCCGGCCTGCCGATGAAAGAGGCGCTGAGCCGGGCCCCGGGTCTGCTTGGCCTTGCCGGCCGGCTGATGTACCGGCGTCCGGGAATCGCCCGGATGATACCCGGCCTGAGAAATCATCACTATTGGGGGCATTGGCCCACATCCACCATCAGCGACAATCGGAGTCCCGAATCTATCAGGGAAGCCCTTCGAACCGGGCCGTACGGAAGATGCGTATACCGCAGCGACAATAATCAGGCGGAGCATCTGGAGGCCGTAATCGAATTCGAAGGCGGGATCAATGCCGCCTTCAGAGTTCACGGTCTGTCATGCCGGGAGGGGCGGAGCCTGCGCATCGACGGTGACGGAGGCAGCATCCATGCGCGCTTCGGCGCAGGCAGCGAAATCATCGTCGAAACCACTTCCGCATCGCGGAAGATACGCTTCAGTCGGGACTATATAGGCCACGGCGACGCCGATCGGTCACTGATGGAAGGCTGGTACGGGATTCTCTCCGACGGTCCCCGGACCGGGAACGCAGCCGAATCCCTAATAAGCCATGCGATGGCATTCGCAGCTGAACAGTCGCGGCAGAGCGGAAGGAGAATCGATGTCCGATTCCAAGGATGAATTTCTCTGGTGGAAGCACGGAGTGATATATCAGATATATCCGAGGAGCTTTTCGGACGGCAACGCTAACGGCGTGGGAGATCTGGAAGGTATCAGGCGCAAGCTCGGCTACCTGCGGGAACTGGGAGTCGACGGCCTCTGGCTCTCCCCGATTTTCCCCTCGCCGATGAAAGACTTCAGCTATGACGTCATGTATTATTGCGCCATCGATCCGCTGTTCGGAAATATGGATACCTTCGACCGGCTTTTGCGCGAGGCCCACGCTCTGGGGATCCGAATCATCCTCGATCTGGTAATGAATCACAGCAGCGACCGCCACCCCTGGTTCCGCGAGGCACTAAGCGGCAGAACGAATGCAAAACGGGAGTGGTACATCTGGCATCCCGGCCGAAGCCGCTTCGGCCGACGGAGGCCGCCGAATAACTGGATGGCGGCTTTCGGGGGTCGGGCATGGGAATGGGATGAGAAAAGCCGGGAATACTATCTGCACCTTTTCCTGAAAGAGCAGCCGGACCTGAACTGGCGCAACCACGAAGTCGAACGGGCCATGTTTGATCAGGCCCGGTTCTGGCTTGAGAAGGGGGTGGACGGTTTCCGCCTGGACGTTATTAATTACATAGTCAAGGATCGGGAGCTGAAGTCCAATCCCTACCGACTCCACCCCGCGCCGCCGAGGCGCCATGACCAGCAGCATCATCGCCATGACCGCAACCAGCCGGAAACCCATGACATACTCAAACGCTTTCGCAGTCTATTAGACGAATATCCGGAAAGAATGCTGGTGGGGGAAATTTACCCCGACGAGGGAGTCCTGGAACCGGAAACCAGCGCCTCCTATCAGGGCGGCGGAGACGACGAACTGCATCTGGCATTTGATTTTTCCCCGATGTTCGCCCAGTTTTCGGCACGGAAATTCCGCCGGCTGCTGGAGCGCTGGTACCATGCCGCCGGAGAACATCGCTGGCCCAGTCATGTCCTGAGCAACCATGATCAGAGCCGGGCAATGTCCCGGCTTGCCGGGGGCAGCGTCGAAAAGGCAAGGCTCCTGGCCGCCATGCTTCTGACCCAGCGCGGCACCCCGTTTTTGTATTACGGCGAGGAAATCGGCATGACCGACGGTCTGATCCGGCGAAGGGATATCCGCGATCCCCTGGGGCAACGCTACTGGCCGTTCCACCGGGGCCGCGACCGCTCCCGAACTCCGATGCAGTGGCAACCGGGACCCGGCCTCGGATTCACCGATGCCTGCCATCCCTGGCTTCCCTACAGCACCGAGGATCCCGGAACGACGGTCGCCGCCCAGAAAAACGAAGCTGGTTCATTATTCAACTGGTACCGGCAGCTGATAGAATTGCGCAAACGGGAGCCATGCCTCCATCGGGGGAATATCGTATTCGTCGATTCTCATCGGGATGTACTCGCCTATATCAGGGAATACCGGGGTCGGCAAATCGCCATCGCCTTGAATTTCTCTCACCGGTCCCGGCCCCTCCCGGAAGCCTGGCACGATCTTCCGAGTCTCATTGATCCCCCGACGCATTCCGGAGCCGGCGCTCCCGGCGAAGCACGCCAAGCGGGAAGCAATCTTGGAAGTTATGAAGCCGCCTTTCTGGAAATAGCCGGAGTGATTCAGTAAACTGAAAGAATGGGGGGATACACTTGATTCGCGTTTATGCGAGCCCTTATTCAAATCGCTACGGCATCCCAAACTTGTTTCGCCTCGCGTTGTTTTTAACGGTTCTCGTCATTATTCCGTCCTCCCTGGGAGCCCATAGCGATATTGCGGATCTCCGCTTCGAACGGATCGGGGTGGATGACGGTCTCATCAATTCTAACGTCTCAGCGATCATTCAGGACAAACGGGGTTTTATCTGGTTCGGAACCATTGCTGGTCTCAACCGCTACGACGGCTATGAATTCCGGGAATATCGATACGAACCGTTTGACACCGGATCACTACCCCATTCGCAGATCCAGACGATGTATATGGACTCCGAAGGCTATATCTGGATCGGCACCTACGGCGGACTCAGCCGATTGGATCCCGCAACCGAGACATTCACCAATTTTCTCAGCGACCCCGACGAGCCCGATACCCTCAGCGATCCCCTGGTCATGTCCGTACTGGTCGATTCCAGCGACCGGCTCTGGGTCGGCACCAACGACGGCATCAGCATGAGCCAAAACGGCGGAGCAGCATTTACCCGATTTGCATCGGATCCGGAGGAACCCCGCAGCCTCGCTGATAAAACCATCCGCGCCCTTCTGGAAGACCGTCTCGGCCGGATCTGGGTGGGCCATTACGACGGGGTAAGCTGGTACGATGAAGAACGGGGCGATTTTTCCAATATCCGCAGAAGCGACAGCGAATGGGGACTGCCGGGCACCTTCGTACTGTCCATGGCGGAAGATTCCCGGGGCCGGGTGTTCGTTGGTATGTGGGAGGGATTTATCTCACGCTGGGATGAGCCGGAACAGCGCTTCACCAGCTGGCGGATCCCCACCGAAGGGGTGTACCAGCTGATGTTCGATTCGGACGATACCCTTTGGATCGCCACCTGGACCGGCGGGCTGTTTGCCATGGATCCCGACAGCGGGGAATATCGGCGTTATGAACAGGAAGCCGGAAATGATTCCTCACTGAGTAATAATCTGGTGTACTCCCTGATGGAAGATGCCGGCGGCATTTTGTGGGTCGGAACCCGTGGAGGCGGGATCAACAAATATGATCCCAAGAAAAACAGCTTCGAGGTATACCAGGCCGAAGAGGGCTCCAACAGCATTTCGCCGGGGGATTACAATGTGCTGCTGGAAGACAGCAGGGGAAATTTATGGCTGGGAACCTATACCAACGGCCTCGATCTCATCGACCGGGAAAGCGGCACAGTAACACATCACCGTTTCGACCCGGGGGATCCCCGAAGCATCAATGACGACTATGTGCGGCATGTCTATGAGGACCGGCGGGGACAACTATGGATCCTAACCAACTCCGGTTTAAATCGCTACGACTACGACCGCGAGGACTTCATCCGATACGGAGATCCATTCGCCGAACGAATCATGAACAGCATGATCCAGGACCGCGATGGAAATTACTGGTTCGGCACCTACAATAACGGAATAATCTATACCGATTCATCTTTTGAAGAATACCGCTTCTACCGCCACGACAAGAACGATGCCCGAAGCATCAGCAACAATCTCATTTCAGTGATCTTTCAGGATAGCGCCGGGGATATATGGTTCGGCACCAATGGCGGTCTCGACCGCCGGACCGGAGACGGGTTCGAGCATTTCCGCTATGACCCCGAAGACCTGCGATCCATTTCAGGCAATAAAATCAGCACCATCGTGGAAGACGATTTCCGGCAACTATGGATCGGGACGAACAGCGGCGGCTTGAATCTGTATGATCGTGGGAGCCGCGAGTTCATCCACTTCACCACCAGGAATGGTCTCCCTTCGAATTATATCGCGGCGGTGGTGCCGGATGAGCAGCAGAGGATGTGGATCAGCACTTCCCGCGGCCTGGTAATACTCGATCCCGACCTGAAGGATTTTATCATCCTGGATGAGGACGACGGCTTGGTCAGCTGGGAGATGAATCCTGCCGCAACCCGCACCCGGGACGGCACCCTGTTTATCAGCTCCGACGCAGGCATTCACCGAATAGCTGATATCAGTTATGTAAACAACAACAATAAACCGCCGGTGGTGATTACCAGGGTGACAATTTCCGGAGAGAACTTCCCGATTGCCGTTGAACAGGATCTCCTGCTGAATTTTCAACAGAACTTCCTCAGTTTCGACTTCGCCGCATTGGACTTCACCGCCCCCTCAAAAAACAGCTTTCAGTACCGCCTCCTGGGACTGGATTCGGAATGGAGCCAACCCGGCCGGGAAAACCGGGCGGTGTACAGCGAACTCTCGCCGGGCCGTTACGTGTTTGAAGTGAGAGGGGCAAATAACGACGGCATATGGGGTGACGGCGTAGCCCGTTACTCATTCACTATACAGCCGCCATGGTAACTCAGCCCCCCCGCCGTGGCCCTGTCCCTGCTATTTCTGATGATCTTCCTGTTCACCGCCTACAACTTCTTCAGCATACGATGACAATTAA
>CAWZYW010000220.1:0-5111 GCA_963966255.1 uncultured Salinispira sp.
TTTCCGGTACCGCGCCGATGTCCGTTCTGGTCGGCGATATCGGCGAGGACCGGCAGGTCCTCGACGGTGATTCCCATGTCGGCCAGCATGGCCAGCCGGTGATAGTACAGGCCGGCTTTTTTATGGTTGTTTATGACCTCATCCTTCCAGCTTGTGAGGGCATCCAGTTGGGCCTTGATAAACAGATCATCCCTCAACTGGTTCGGATCGCCATCGCCATCCAACAGGCGAGCTGCGGCGAAACGAATGTACGCTTGAGGTGATACGTCGATCCAGCTGCGGATTTCATCGGTCATATAGATGATTGTATGCCCGGAGCCTGGCTTGGCAAGATATAAAGCGCGGTTATTGCCAAAATCCCTCATTATATATGTATGTATTTCGAGCGGTCGCTCATTTATTTTACGGACAGTATAAAAGCGAACGGCGATCGGGATACCTTGTCACTTTTCGAGGATTCCCCGTATACTGCCAGCACACAGACCACGATTTCCCTAGGAGCGACTCATGGCATTAGAAGTCAAACCGCTTGAATCGAAGGCCGATTTCAAGCGCTTTATGAAGTTCCCCTATCAGGTATACCGGGGAGGGAAAGAGCGTTACGACTCATGGGTACCGCCGCTGGACATAGATGTTAAGCACCTGTTCGACCGCAAGCACAATGGCCTGTTCGACCATGCCGAACTGCAGGAGTACCTGGCATGGCGGGACGGGGAAGTGGTGGGGCGGATCGTCGCAATCGTCGACCGGGCGTTCTGCGAGTTTCAGAATACCAAAACCGGCTTCATAGGCTTCCTCGAATGCTTCGATGATGCTGAGGTTGCGTCGGCTTTATTTTCCACCGCAGAAGCCTGGATCAAAGAGCGCGGAATGGAGCGGATCATGGGACCGGTTCACGGTTCCACCAACTACCAGTTGGGAAACCAGATCGACAGCTTCGACGAGTTGCCGGTTATCGAGATGCCCTATAACCCGCCGTACTACGGAGCTTTGTACGAGGCTGCGGGATATAAGAAAGACCAGGATCTGTATTCCTATAAAATGCGCACCGACGTCCTCAACCTCAGCGACAAAATCGTCCGGGTCGCCGAGCTGGCGCAAAAGCGCAGCAATGTGGAGATCCGCAACGTCGATATGAAAAACTGGAAGCGGGATCTGGACTATGTGCGGGACATGTGGGATGACGCCTGGACCGACAACTGGGGTTACGTGCCCTGGAACAAGCAGGAGTTCGATCAGCTGGCCGACGGATTGAAAATGGCCATCATGCCGGACATCACGCTGTTCGCCTACGTCGACGGCGAACCGGTGGGCTTCGCCTTCCCCATTCCGGATCTGAATCCGGTATTCCACGGTCTGGACGGCAAACTGCTGCCCTTCGGCGTGTTCAAGCTCCTGGCGGGCAAAAGCAAGGTCGACACCGTCCGCATCGCCGCCTTCGGGGTCCGGAAGGCCTATCAGAACAAGGGCATCGACGCCCTGTTCGTCTACGAGCTGTACAAGCGGGCCGTGGATATGGGTATCAAGACCGCGGAATTCAGCTGGATCCTTGAATCCAACCTGCGCCTTCGCAACATGCTTGAGAATTGGGGAGCCGAACACTACCGGACCCATCGGGTCTACGCAAAGGAATTATAAATTATGAGCACGGTATTTTTATTTCCCGGCCAGGGAGCCCAGTATCCCGGCATGGCGAAGGATTTGTATGAATCCAGCGAGGATGTCCGGGGCCTGTTCAAGACCGCCGGTGAGGTGTTGGGAAAAGATATGGCCGCGCTGCTCTTCGAGGGCAGCGAAGAGGATCTGAAACAGACCGACAATACCCAGGCGGCAGTTACCCTGATGAATATCAGTGCCGCAGCGGTGCTCCGATCCAGGGGGTATTCCCCTGATGCGGTGATGGGATTTTCCGTCGGCGAATACGCGGCGCTCCACGAGGCCGGGGTTCTCGATACCACCAGCCTCTTCGAGGTGGTGGCTATTCGCGGCGAGGTCATGGAAAAGGGTTCCCGGGCGGCGGATACCCCCGGCGGACCGACGGCCATGTCGGCGGTTCTGGGCCTTCCTTTCGACGAGGCCCGGGCTGTGGTGGAACCCCTTGCCGGGAAGGGCGCATTCATCGCCAACCATTCATCCCCGACGCAAATCGTCATCGCCGGCACCTGTGAGGGCCTCGATGCCGCGGAGGCGGCCCTTGACCAGGCCGGCGCCATGAAGGTGGTGCGCCTTAAAGTCAGCGGCCCCTTTCACTCCCCCCTCCTGGAATCGGCACGGCAGGAGTTCGAACAGCGCATCGCCGGAGTGAATTTCGCCGATCCCAGGCTTCCCCTGGTGTCCAACGTCACCGGGCGCCCCCTGGAAAGCGGGGAAGATGCCCGAAAACGCGCCGGAGAGCAAATCGTGTCCACCGTGCAATGGGTGGCCTCAATGCAATATCTCATCGATACGCAGATCATCACCGGCGCAGAAGACGATCTTGTGCTGGAAGTCGGTCCGGGCAGGGTGCTCGGCGGCCTTTGGAAGTCTTTTTACAAGGGGCTCAGGGCCCAGCCCGCAGGTACCATCGAAGCGATGGAAAAACTCGGCTCGTAAGAGCGCAATATTCCGGAACGTCCTGTCGCCGACCGGCGGCGGGACGGTATCCGGTCGGAGAACGATATGAGCAAGCGAATAGTCATCACCGGCATGGCCACCATCAATCCCCTGGGGGATGATGTCCAGCAGTACTACGAGAACCTGTTGGCTGGAAAATCTGGCGTCAAGAAATGGGAAAGCCTTGATCTCGAGAATTGCGAAAATAAAGTCGGAGGTGACCTGGGGGATTACGACACCCAGGCGGCCCTGGAGCGCATCAAGGACGGCATCGGCGAAGCTAAATTCAAGCGGGTGCGCAAACTGTTCCGCAGCGCCACCTTCTCATCCCGTACCGCGGTACTCACCGCCCAGAACGCATGGCTGGATGCCGGGCTGGAGGGCTCGGACATCGATCCCTACATGACCATGGTGGTTGTGGGCGGACACAACCTGAATTCGAAATACATATTCAAAATGAGCAAACAGTATCAGGAAGAACCTGAGTATCTGGATCCCCTGAGTTCGGTGGAGGCCATCGATAACAATGTCCCGGCGCTGATATCCGAGGTTCTGCAGGTCAACGGGCCCTGCTATACCGTCGGGGGTGCCTGCGCCAGCGGCAACCTCGCCCTTCGGGATGCGTTCCGGGATATCCGTTCCGGAGAAGTGGAGCGCGCCCTGGTCAGCGGTGCCGCCTTCGACGTATCCGAGCCGGATATCCAGGCGTCGGTGATCATCAATTCGGTGGTGATGGATCCCGAACTCAACGCCAATCCCGAGACCGCCTGCCGTCCCTTCGACATGAAGCGAAACGGTTTTGTGTACAGCCACGGCTCGGCGGCACTGGTGGTCGAGAGCCTGGAATCGGCCAAAGCCCGCGGCGCTAAGATCTACGCCGAGGTGCTGGCGGTCAGGGCCAATGCCAATGCCAACCACCTTCCCATGCCCGGCTCGGAGCACCAGGCCTGGGTCATGCGCAAGGTTATGGAAGACGCGGGCATCAGACCCGAGCAGGTGGAGTACGCCAACTGCCACGCCACCGGTACCCCTTCGGGCGATATTCAGGAGTTCGCCGCCCTGAAAAGCGTCTTCGGCGATCACATCAAAAACATGAAAATCAATGCTCCCAAATCTATGCTGGGCCATACATGCTGGGCCAGTCCCCTGGTGGAAACCATCGGGGGCATCATGCAGATGAATAACAACCGCCTGCACCCCACCATCAATGTGGATGAGCAGGACCCGGAGATCGACGCGGACGTTTGCGCCGACGGACCGGTGGACTGGGAAGTGAATTATATGCTCAAGAATTCCTTCGGCTTCGGCGGCCTCAATTGCTGCAGCCTGATCAAGAAGTGGGAGGAATGATGAACAACGCATTCGTGACCGGAGGATCCCGGGGAATCGGACGGGCCATCGTGCTCCGCTACGTGAAAGAAGGCTGGGGGGTGGGCTTCACCTACGCTTCGAATGCCGCCGCCGCCGAGGAGACCGTCTCTCTGGCGAAGGAGATAAATCCCGCCGCAAACCTGCGTGCCTATCAGCTGGATCTTGCGGATCACGGGCGGATCGAGGAGATATGCGATCAGGTCATCGACGACTTCGGCGACGTGACCGCCGTAGTGAACAACGCCGCAACGCTGCGCGACAACGCAGCGGCCCTGATGAGCAATGAAGAGTGGCAGAAGGTCATCGATGTGGATCTGACCGCACCGTTCATCGTGTCCAGGAGCTTCCTGCTCCACTTCCTGTCGAACCGTAAAGGCAGACTGGTCCACGTTTCGTCCCTGGCGGCCTACGGTTCCAGCGGCCAGGTGAACTACGCCGCGGCGAAAGCAGGGCTTCACGGCATGAGCCTGACCATCGCCAAGGAATACGGTAAGAAAGGCATAACCAGCAATATCGTCACCGTGGGCTTCGTGCCCACGGATATGACCGACGACAATATGGCCCATCAGCTCAAGGAGTACTGGGTCAAGCACTGCCCCGCGAGGCGGGTCGGTACCGCCGAGGAAATCGCCTCTGCGGTGTATTACCTGTCCAGTGACGAGGCGGGATTTATCACCGGCGAGGACCTGAGGGTCGCTGCCGGCCTGACCTACGCCCCCTAGTCCGGACGGAAATGTAAACGAGCGCGACATTGCGCGGGAGGAATACTATGAAGCGAGTCGGCATCGAAAAACTCAATGTGTACGGTACGTCCATGTGCCTGCATCAGGCCGATCTGGCGAAAGCCCGGGGCAGGGATCCCGAGCAGATTAAAAACGATTATCTCATTGATACCCGTAGCCTGAATCCCGCATGGGAGGATACGGTGACCATGGGGGCCAATGCGGCCCTTGCCATGCTCAGCGAGGAAGACCTCGCCGATATCGGCATGCTCATCGTGGGCACCGAAGGTTCGGTGGACTTCGGTAAACCCATTTCAACCAATATCCATTCGGCCCTGGGGCTCGGTCCGAACGTCCGCAACTAAGAAACCCAGTTCGCATGCTACTCGGGCGTCGCCGGCATCGATGCGGCGGTGAACTGGATCG
>CAWZYW010000221.1:0-5107 GCA_963966255.1 uncultured Salinispira sp.
CTCTTATTTTGCGCCCGTTCGACGTAAATCCGCTCAGCCGACCAGGACCGGTCGAAGCCTGCTGCTGCTTTGAATACCTGGTTCATCATAAAATCCGCGGCAAAAAACGGTCGTGAGTCTACTACCGCCTCCCTCATCCCACGGGCGTCCATACCGGGTACTGCCGCGAGCCCGGCTATGAACCGCTCCTTGCGCTCAGGCTCCCATCGCTGCAGATAATCAAGGGTCGAGTCACGCTCATCGGGATAGGCAATGGAGAGCGCCGTAGTTTGCGCTTCAGGGCTGAGTTCGGAGGAACCGAAGGGTGTGAACAGCGCGGTGCTGTCATCGAGATAGGGAATAACCGGATTCCGGGATTGCTCCAGCGCCCGGTATTGGCCACGGGTGAGCAGTGCCGCGCTGACGCTGACCACCACGCGATGCTCATCTCGCTGGAGAACCGCAAGCGGCGGAGAGATATCATTACCCCCGCTGCAGCTCAGCATCAGCAGCAATGCGATCATGACGGCGGGGATCGCAGGTTGAAAAATCTTCATTCCGGACCGATCCTCAGGGTGTTATGCGCTTTCGGTCCCGGGGAAAAAGGCTAGCCTCTTTCACATTCCCCAGGCCAAGGATTTTTTGTGTAATGCGCTCGAGGCCGATGGCGAAGCCGCCGTGGGGCGGACAACCGTATTTGAAGATGTCGACATACCCGCCCAGGCCTTTTTCGGTCATACCGAATTTCGGCAGGGTCTCCACCATCATGTCGTATTCATTAATACGCCTGCCGCCGGTGGTGATTTCAAGGCCCCGGAATATCAGATCGAAGCTACGAGTTTTCTGTCCGTCGGGATAGGTATAAAACGGCCGCTTTTTCCTGGGAAAGGCGGTGATAAAAACCGCAGGGACACCATGCTCTTCCTCGGCCCAATCGCAGATCAGCCGTTCGCCTTCCGGGTTGATTTCGAACACCTTTTTCCCGCCGCGTTCGGAAATAATCGATTTGGCTTCCTCATGGGGGATCCTGGGGATCCTGTCCACGGCTTCGGCGGAGGGCACGCTCGCGCCGTAGCGTTCCAGGATGTCGGAGTGTTCGGCTTCGACGCCGGCTAAAATCGCCTTCAGGATACCGCACTCCAGATCCATCAGGTCGCCTTCATCGCTGATAAACGCCATTTCCACGTCGAGGGAGACGTACTCATTCAAGTGACGCGGGGTGTCGTGTTTCTCCGCCCGGTACGCCGCCCCCACTTCGTATACCCGCTCCAATCCGCTGGCGATCATTGCCTGCTTGTAAAACTGGGGACTCTGGGCCAGATAGACCTTAGTGTCGAAATAGCTTACTTCGAAAAGGCCGGTACCCCCTTCCGTTCCCGAACCGATAAGCTTGGAAGTTTTGATTTCCGTGAAATCCTCGGACCTGAGATATTCCTGGAAAAATCGGATAATGCCGCTCTGCAGTCGGAATATGTCGAGGATTTTAGGGTTCCGCAGGCTCATGATGCGATTGTCCAGGACGGCCTCGATTCCGATATTGTCGGGATCCTGGTTGACGGGAAAGCTGAGCTCGGGCCGGGCCGGAGCGAGGATGGCCGCGTGGTTCACCTGAAGCTCGAAGCCCCCGGGGGCTTTTTCGTTTGCCTTCACCATACCCCGGGCCTCGATGACCGATTCGAGGGTGAAATCGACCTTACCGTCGAACACCAGCTGGGTCAGACCGCTGCGGTCCCGCAGCAGGACGAAACTGATTGCCCCCAGTTCCCGAATGCGATGCACCCATCCGGAGACCGAAACTTCCGCACCTTCGTTATCCCGGATGTCCCGGGCCAAAACTCGTTCTATCATACTCAATGTCCTTACGCTAACTGATACTATCCGATGATCGCGTTGACCACCTGGCGGGCCACCACCCTGGCGAAGGCCGACTCGCTGCTGTCCAGGCCCATGGGCCGGGCCCCTTCCTTCCACAGTTCGTGGCTGGTTACATAGTCGGCGAAATCCACCACGCCTTCCTGCTGGGAGGTGCAGTAGAAGGATACCGCAGCTTTTTTCCCGTATTCAAGAGCTTCCCGGATGGAGAAGGGACTCTGGCGGAGGTTCGCGGTGCCGGAGTCGTAGAGCTCAAGGACGATATTCCGCACGCCCTGATCGATCAGGGCGGTGATAAACGTACTTTTTATGCCCGGGTAGATTTTTATCAGAGAGCAGGCGTCGAGGGCTTTTTCGAAGATGGTCTCGAGCCGGGATAATTCGGGCAGCTCGCCCAGGCGGCTGAGCAGCAGATCCCCGTCAACCGGGACCTTGGCCAGCTGGCCGGCGTTCCATGTGACGAAGGACTGTTCTCCTGCTGCCGGCTCGAAACTGCGAAATTTGAGATTGTATGCCGGGAGGGTCTCGCCTCCGATCTGGACTTGCACACCGGGGCGGCCCTGCTCAGCCTGCCGGATGGCGGCTTTGAGGGATTCCAGCCCGGAAGCGTCCTCATCCAGGGGATTCATCGCAGCCACCAGGATGATGGGGATTTTGGCGTCTCCGAACAGCCAGTGGAGCAGGGCGGCGGTATACGCCAGGGTGTCGGTGCCGTGGGCGATGATTATTCCCCCGCTTCCCTGCCCGATCTGTTCCGCCACCCGGAAGGCAAGACGGGCCCAGTCGCCGGGGCTCAATTCTTCTGAGAGGAAACTTCCCAGCAGGAGTTCCTCGAAACGAAGCTGGGAGTCGATATCCGAATCACCGGCCAGGCGCTTCTGGAGGCCCAACAGATCGCCGGGCTCCACCAGACCGTCGCCGCGACGCGTTCCGCTGATGGCACCACCGAAACTGAGGACATCAAGACTCCGGACCAGCAGCGCCGCTTCGAGCTGCTGTTGGACCAGGCGGGGTTCGGCCCTGCCCGATGAGGCCTGCATCACCTTCCCGATGAGGAATTTGATCGGCCGGCTGTCCCCGGCGGCCACTTCGCTTACTGCCTTTGTGTTATCCGCGATCACCTGATCGACCAGGGAACGGATCGCCCCCGGGTCGGTGATCTGTTCCCAACCCCGCTCGACCACAATGGTCTCGGGGTCCTTGTCTTCCTCGAACAGGGCGTGGATGACCTGTTTCGCGATTTTTCCGTGGATGCGTCCTCCGGACAGCAGGGATAGCAGGGAAACCAGCCGGCCGGGAGTCAGCGGCGAATCGGACAAAGACAGACCGGCCCGGTTCAATTCCTTCTGTACGTCGGAACTCAGCCAGCTCACCACCTGCACCGGGTCGGCACCGGCGGCCACGCAGGCTTCGAAAAACTCGGCGGTATCCCGTTCATCGCTGACGAAATCCGCCTGAGCCTCATTGATCCCGTACTGTTCCCGGTACCGGGCCCGGCGGGCGATGGGGAGTTCGAGCTGCATCTGTTCGACCTGGGCCAGAAAGGCCTCGTCGCTGCGGAACGGCGGAAGGTCGGGCTCGGGAAAATAGCGGTAATCATTGGCATTTTCCTTGGTCCGCATGACTTCGGTCTGGTCCCGGTTTTCGTTCCAGAGCCGGGTCTGCTGAACGACGGTCCCGCCCTTATCAAAAATTTCCTGCTGCCGCTCTATTTCATATGCGAGACTTTTGCGTACGAAGCGGGATGAGTTGAGGTTCTTCACCTCCACCTTGTTCCCAAGGCCATGACCCTGAAGGTTGATCGATACATTGGCGTCGGCCCGCATGGACCCTTCTTCCATGTTGCCGTCGCTTACTCCCAGATACCGGACGATGCGCCTCAGCTCCTGAATGAGGACCTCGGCTTCTTCGGCAAGCTCCATATCTGGCTCGGTGACGATTTCCAGCAGGGGCGTTCCGGTCCGGTTGAAATCCAGAAGGCTCATGTCCCCGGCATGGATCATTTTTCCGGCATCCTCTTCAAGATGGCATTCGTGAATCCGGATCCGTTTGGTTTTCCCCCGGAATTCGATGTCGATATATCCGTCAGTTCCCAGGGGTTTTTCGAACTGGCTGATCTGATAGTTCTTCGGCAGGTCGGGATAGAAGTAGTTCTTCCGCTCGAACACGCACTCGGATGCCAGGGTGCAGTTCAACGCCCGGGCCACGGCATACGCCTTGGTCATGGCTTCCTTATTGAGGGTGGGCAGGGTGCCCGGAAGGCCCATGCAAACCGGACAGACATTGGTGTTGGGTTCGTCGCCGAAACGGTTACGGCACCCGCAGAACACTTTCGATTCGGTGGCAAGCTGCACATGTATTTCAAGACCGATAAATGACTGGTACATTTTTTGCTCCTATCTTCGCGGGGCCCCGCGGCGTATCCTCAGCCCGGGCCGTATTCCGCGGGAAACGCCGGAGGGGCCTGAAGGGGAAAGGACTCGGCCAGCTTTTCGCCGGCTTCGAACAGCAGGTGCTCGTGAAAAGCCGGCGCCATGAACTGAACGCCGGTGGGCAGCCCGCCGACCAGAGGACCGGGACAGCTTAAGCCCGGGAGTCCGGTGAGGTTCGCCGCCGTGGTGAACCGGTCCGCGACCTTCTGCTGGAATGGGTCAAGACCCGCATCTCCATGAAGAAAGGCCTGTACCGGGTACACCGGCAGCATAAGGCTGTCCACCGCCTCGAAAACCTGACGGAATTCCCGGCGAATCTCGGCCCGGATAGCCTGTGCTTTATGGTAGTAGCGATCCTGGAAACCGGAACGCAGGACGTAGGTTCCCAACAGGATACGGAGCTTCACTTCATCGCCGAAGCCCTGATCACGGGCCTTGCGCACCAGTTCTTCGGGGTTTTCGGCGTAAACGGGTCGCTCGCCGTATCGGACACCGTTGAAACGTGCCAGGTTGGCGCTGGCTTCGGCGGTGGCGATGGTGTAATACGCCGGAACGGTATATTCGAGGCTGGGAATATCCACCTCGGCCAGCTCGAACCCGCGTTTCTGCAGGGCTACTATGGCCTGCTGATAGCCTTCTGCTACTTCTTCGCTTAAACCCAGTTCTCCGGTGAGTACGCCGATTTTCCGGACCTCGCTCTTGCCGATGGGAAAATCGCGGAAATCAACCGACGAATCATCCCGGGAATCCTTTCCGCGGATGGTTTCGAAGGCGCTTTGACACATACCGAGGTCAGCGGAAAGGACGCCGACGGTCTCCAGGGA
>CAWZYW010000222.1:0-5018 GCA_963966255.1 uncultured Salinispira sp.
GGTTTCCAGGAAATCGGAATACGGGGGAATATCGCCGGTCATGGCGAACCGCCGGCTGAGCATTTCCGGGGAAGATGCCAGTTCGGCGAACAGCTGGGCGGCCTTGGGAAACGGCGAATAACTGTTCACGGCGTAGACCTGAATGGTAGAAAATCCCGCCACCGGGGCACCGTTTATGCTCGGGATGGTACTCACCGCGAAGGGCACCCCGCTTTCCTCCAGACCGCTCAGGCTCCATGTGCCGTTGAGCATAAATGCGCTTTGTTCTTCGGCGAACAGCCCGAGCATTATATCGTCATTGTACTCGTCGATATTCTCGATGGAGACCTCCCGGAACTTCAGGATCTCTTCCATGGCTGCGGCGGTTTCCGCGGAATTGAAGCGCAGCGCCGCCGGATCGTCTTCATCCGGGCCGAACAGATCGCCCCCCATTGCTTTGATCAAACCGTAGCTGATGTAAATATCCCGGAAATCGCTGTAGATCCCAAATCGATTCCGGGAGGGATCATGGAACCCTCGGGCAATTTCGATAAGTTCGGCGATGGTCTGAGGCGCTTGGGGCACCAGCCGGGTATTCCTCACCAGGGCGTACGTTTGGATTGAGAAGGGGAACCCGTATATCTGCCCATCGTCCATGGTGGAAGCCCGAACCGCATTGCGGCTGGCGGTTTCCCGGATGAACTCAGCGTTTACCAGATTGGGCATGACCAGTCCCGATTGATAGAGCTCGATGAGATCATCGTGGTTCAACGCCAGGACATCCGCGCCGGTTCCCGCAGGACCGTCCTGGGACAGCTTCCTGCCGGCGGCCATTCCTGATACCGGAGCGAATTCAACCGATATATTGCGCTCGGGATACGTATCGATGAATGCGTCGGCCACCAGTTTTAAGTAATCGAGCCGGGGGCCGTCCTGGTCCCACACGAGCAGTACCGCACCGTCCTCGGGAATAACCTTCCCCGATGAATCGGCGGCAGATGCGCTGCCGTCGGATGCGGCGGAACGACCGGAATCACCACCGCAGGCTGCAAGGCTGATGAGAACGAGTATCATGGTGAATATTTCCAGAATCCGAATGTGATGTTTCATGGTTTATTTCTCCTCTCCGCCGGTCTGATCTCTGAGATATACTGTCTGATCACAGCGGAGCGTTAGCTCTCCCTTGATGTCTTTGCCGCTGAGCATATCCCGGCTGCTGCAGTACCCGGCGGGCAGACTGACGGTCAGGTCTTCTTCCGCGAGGGAAATCAGCACCAGGATACGCTCCCCATCGAGGAATCGCTCGAATGAAAGCAGCTGTTCATCGATCTCGACCCAGCGGAAACCTCCCCGGCGCAAGGCGGCGCTTTCCTTTCGAATGGAAATCAGCGTTTTCACCTGCTGCAGAATACCGAGATCCCATTGCTCCCGATCCCAGATCATGTGCCGTCGATTATCAGGATCCATGCCGCCGTTCATCCCTATCTCACTGCCATAGTACAGATACGGCGCTCCCACGAAAGCGAAAATAAATCCGAATGCTGCCAGCAACCGCTCCTTGCTGCCGGCGATATTGAGAAATCGTTCGGTATCGTGGGATTCCAGCAGGTTCATCATGGTTTCATTCACCTGCCAACTGTTATGAACCAGCAGGTCGGAAACCCGCTCCCGGAATCGGGCCGGGCTGATTCTGCGCCGGGCGAATAATTCGACGCAGGCCAGCATAAGCTGATAGTTCATCATGGAATCCATCTGATCGCCCTGCAGCCAGGGTTCCGCTTTGCGCCAGACCTCCCCGACGATGTAGCAATCGGGTTTTATGGATTTCACCCGCTTCCTGAAGGCTCGCCAGAACGCGTGATCCACCTCATTGGCCACATCCAATCGCCAGCCGTCAATATCAAATTCCCTGATCCAGTATTCCGCAACATCGAGGAAGTATGCGGCGACCTCGGGATTCGAAGTGTTCAATTTGGGCATCTGGGGCGTAAATCCGAAGGTCCGATAGGGCAACCAGGCTTCTCCGGTTTCGGGATCGATATCGATATCGGTCCAGCCACCGCGGGTCTGGAGGATCTGTTTTTCTTTCCGCACCAGTTCTGCCGAATCGAAGGGGTGACGATTGATGTAGAACCAGTCGTAATACCGGGAATCCGGTCCGACTTGTTCCGCGTCACGGAACGGGGCGAAATCCCTGCCGCAATGGTTAAAGACCGCGTCCAGGATAATCTTCATTCCCCGGTCATGGGCAGCATCCACCAGGGCTCGGAAGTCCTCCTTGGTGCCGAATGCCGCATCGATTTCATAATAATCGGCGGTGTCATATTTATGGTTGGATGCGGCCTTGAAAATCGGGGTCATGTAAATGCAGTCCGCCCCCAGATCCTGTATGTACCCCAGTTTATCAAGAATGCCGCGAAGATTCCCGCCTTTGATGGAGTTGCGTTCGAGAGGACCGTGCTCCCAGAGGGAATGACGACCGTTTGTATAATCGAGATTGCCGTTGCGGTATGAGTCGGGAAAAATCTGGTAAAAGACGCCGTCCTTCACCCATTCGGGAACCCGGTGGATATCCGCCTCACTGACATAGGGATAGGTGTAGGTAAACAGAATGCCATTGGTAGATCCGTTGCCGGACAATTCAGCGTCGGGCAGAATCCCGTCCTCGCAAACATTGAGGATTTCTCCGTCGGAACCGTGAACCCTGAAAAAATATGACAGCCTATTCGACGGATGCGAAATTGATGCGATGTGGTAGTCGAACATCGCGTCTGAGAACTGTAATCCGGCAGTGGTCGATTCGCTTCGATGCCAGGCATAGGTATCGCCGTACAGGACCTCCACCAGTTTCGCGTCGCCCCGGGCCGTGCGAAGCATGACGCGAATATCGTCCTGGCGGTATGCGTAGCAATAATTGCTTTTTGGCCGGTGATACATCGCGCTTTGATTCACAATCCCCTTCCCCGACAATAACAGCCTTGCTATTATTAGTAGTATTGTTTAATACTACTATTAGTAAACTATGATCTGAACTTTTTGTCAATCTGTAATACATTCGGGGGTAAAAGCGTTTTCCGTTTCGCGGCAAAAGCGCTATGATATGCCCATGAATGAACAGCAGGAACCGGTTCAGCTCGATGAGCGGGAGCACATGTCGGAAACCATCGAACAGCTAATGTATTTCAACTTCACCGGAATGGAAGCTCGGACCTATATTTCCCTCCTTGAAAATCCCGACGCCAACGGGTACCAGCTGGCGAAAATTCTGAACGTGTCCAGGGCAACGGTTTACTCGTCGCTCAACAGCCTCTACCGGAAGGGAGCGATACGGCTCATTGAGAGCGAATCAAAAAAATACCTCGCAAAAGCCCCTCGGATCCTGTTCAGGGAGCTGAAACAGAAGTACGGCGACATAGCGGACAGCCTCGGCAATGAACTGGAGGCTCTTTCGGTTCCGGTGCAGACTTCCCAGTACATCAATATCAGCGGTTATACCAACACCATGCAGAAAATAAAGGAAATGCTCCTTGATGCCCGGGAAGAGGTCTACCTGAGCTCCAATCTCGACTTAAACCTCATCGCGGATGAGCTGGCGATTCTTCGCGAGCGAGACGTACGGGTTATCGCATTCACCTATCGCAAAGATGATTTCAGCGGCCTGGACGTGGAACTATACCAGAGCGATAAATTCCAGGTGAATCTCGATGACGTGATCAGCCTCATCCTGGTGGTGGATGTCGAAACCGCCATGCTCGCCAACGGACCCAGGGACAGCAGTTTTTCCGGCACCTATTCCAATAACAAATTTTTCGTGAACACCCTTTCATCGCATATTCATTTCGATATCGATATCCATCTGCTGGAGAAAAACACCGGTCGCTACGTGATACCTCATGAGTACTCCATAGAGACGAAATTTGTACGCTCTTTCCGGGAGCAGGCGCATAAAAGCTGAGGCAATATACCGGTTGGTTGCATAAACTATTCAAAATTCATAGCCGCATTAATTTTATCATGTTATCTGATTGTGATTGTGCATATTTCGTAGTTAATTCATTGCGTTAACCAACGCGGCCAAGTAAGATGCCCTCAATTAAAAAATGAGGTGTATCAATGAGATCTTTTCAAACCAATACAAAACTTGTCGGCGCAGGATTCCTGGCAGCAATTCTCATGCTCGCGCTGAGTTCCTGCGGTAATCCTGGTCTGACCGGTACCGCCGATCCCGAATCCCCCCTGGTGGCGGCGGATATGAGCATGCTGGCCGACTCCATCATGACCATCGAAGCGGGGATCAGTTTAATGGCAGACCTGCACGCGCCTTCTGCTTCCCGGGCAATCAGCCCCGGTTCCATGACTCCGTCGTTCAACGGCTACGAGGTGTTCTATACCCCCGGGGGTCAAATGCGTACTCCGGCCCAGGTCTATGCTGATAACGGCGGAACCGGCCTGGGCGGTCTCAGACTGCCCGCCACCGGGGTGTTCCGGGACTATCCGAATCCCGGAGAGGACAGCTATATGGAGATCGTACCCATGGGCCATCTCAACAGCGGCGGTTCGGACCTCTACGAGGTCAAGTTCTTCGTGAACCCCACCTATCAGTTCGAGGTGGACTACAACATGGAGCATTATTATGTCGACAGTAATGCGGTATTCTCCAGCTGGGCCTGGGAGAATCTGGATGATACCCTTCATAACGGCTTTATAGCCCTTAGCCAGCGGAATATCGACGGGAGCACAGCCAACCGGGAACTGCTGCAGTCATATTCGGGTGCGGATGCCCAGGTGTACGGCTGGTTCGATACCCACTGGGACGTGCTGGCAAATCTGAACCTCTACGAATATCCCGGGAGCATCAGCGATCCGGCTTTTGATGCGAATCCCGATCAATACGGCCACAAGTATTCAGCCAAGGTTTTTACCGATATCACCCGGGCCGACGGCGGCGATGGAGGCGAAAGTGTGGATTTCTACATGGAGAACAGTCCGACTGATCACTCGGGTTTGAGCTACATCACGCTCCGGCCGAACGACTGGAC
>CAWZYW010000223.1:0-4968 GCA_963966255.1 uncultured Salinispira sp.
GCCTCTGGAACTGATCCGCGCAGGGGCACAATCCTCGCTGGTACCGGCATTCAACACCGCTTCGGTGGTGGGTTTCGGAGGGGTGATCCGGGCATTGACGGCCTTCGGCGCGGTGACCGCCGGCATTGCCGCGCTGAGCCTTCCGGCGCTGGTGAAAGTGGGAATCAGCACCACCCTCATAGCCGGTATCGTCGGCTCGGCCTCCGGGGGCACCGCCATAGCCCTGGAGCTGCTGGCCGAGGAATTCCTTGCAACCGGGGTGGCTCCCGAGCTGCTCCATCGCGTACTGATCATGTCCTCGGGAGTGCTTGATTCCCTGCCTCACAGCGGCGGCATCATCACCCTGCTGGCCATCACCCGGATGACCCACCGGGAGAGTTATGCCGATATCGCCATGGTAACCATCGCCGCACCCCTGGCGGCCACCGCAGCAGTGGTGACGCTCCACGCATTGATCGGCTGACGGTTCCGGGCTTTATTCCGCGCAGAGCCTCCGGAAATCATCATTTTCCCACAAGGGTTCCAGGTCGTCGTCCTCCGGGGCGAACTCCCGGATCCCCGGATTCAACCGAAAACTTTCCGCCAGTTCCCGCAGAGCGTCCTCCGCCCGGCCCGCCTGGGCGTAAGCCACCGCAAGGTCGTAGCGGTTGGCCGCCAGCCATCTGGCATCATCGCTGAGTACCTGCGATTCGGCGACGATATCCTCGGTAACGGAGACCGACAGCTCGATCCGGCCCGCCCGGCGGAGCACCATGCCCAGGTGCCATGCGACATGCAGGCCCAGATGCCCCGCCACGCCCCACCAGAGCGGTCTCGTTCGCCCGTCGCGGTATTTCAGGGTCTGATTCAATTCACCTTCGCTCATCGATTCGATTTTAGCGATGATATCGCCAACGATTCGTTCCAGCTCCGCTTTGGCATCGGCCCAGGTCCTGCCCCGGTGGCGCAGATAGATTTCCCGGTTCACCTTCTCGAGCTCCTCCGAATCGAAGATCGGGATAATTTCACCGGGATTGTGCAATCGATGAAGATCTTTTTCCAGCCATGCGGCGCAGTGATACAGCGCGTCGGCGGCGTTCCATGTTTCCCAGCTGGACGGGGCGTCCAGTGCCGTGGCCGGGATGGCCTGCTCGGTTCGCGCAACGGTAGATATCATTTTTTCAGCAAGGGATAGAACAGCCGGTTTATGATTCATGGGGTCCTCCATGTTCTATGGATTGCAGCTGAATGGTCTGCGCTAAGGATATTTGCATGATCCGTTCGGGAAAACATAATATCCTGCATGCATTTATGCAACGAAGCCTCCGCGATTCGATTCAGGAAATGCGGGATACCTTTTGGAATCTCTTGGCGACACTGCCCGGGAATCCCTATTCGGTCGGCATTCCCGTTCAGTACGCTGCGGATCCGCCGATATTGATACTATATGAATCGTATCGAACGGATCAGGCGGCGATCTTTTCAAGTACTCGAACGGGCGCAGCCGGGAGACACCCTCAGCGCGGCATTCGATATCGCGATATTGTTACTGGTTGCCATTAATGTGGTCAGCCTGATGCTGGATTCCGTTGATGCCTTCAGTATGCGTTACTCAGCTTTGCTGGAAGGAATCGAACTCGTTTCCGTGGTGATATTCACCATCGAATACTTCATGCGCCTATGGGTCTCGGTAGAGGCTCCCATGGAAGCGGGCAATGCCAGAAAACGCATAGCCTACGCGTTTTCCTTCATGGCGTTAATCGATCTCTTTTCCATTCTTCCGTTTTATCTGACGTTCCTCCCGGTGAGTCTTCAGTTCCTGCGGGCGATCAAGATTATCCGGGTTTTCCGGGTTCTCAAAATCGGCCGATATTCCAACTCCCTGGGGACCATAATCAGGGTCTTCCGAAAAAAGCGCAGTCAGCTTTTTATATCACTCCTGATTATTTTCCTGATGCTGATCGTCGTTTCGAATATCATGTACGAGATTGAGCACCGGGTGCAGCCCGACGTATTCAGCAATTCGTTCCGGGCGATGTGGTGGGGTATCGTTACCTTGACCGGCGTTGGATACGGTGACATGGTCCCAATGACCGGCCTGGGACGATTCATCGGCGGCCTAATCGCTTTGCTCGGGCTGATTACCATCGCCATGCCCATCGCGATCCTCGGAGCGGCATATGTTGAGGATGCTGAAAATAAACGGAGGGGACGGATCCAGACGGTGAATACCGCGGATCACGTTATCGTCTGCGGTTACAGTAATACCACCCGGAGTATCGTGGAAAGCCTTCAAGATGAGAAGGCCGTGGCGAAAATCCTCATCGTAACCCAGAAGCCGAATCCGGAAATCCCAGGCGCGGTGTACGTGCATGCCGATTGGTCGGATTTCGAGGTGCTCGAACGTTTGAGCCTCAGTGAGTGCGCGGCGGTTATCCTCACTGCTGAGAATTATTCCCAGCGTTCGGATGATGATGATATCGATGTCATCGATATGCGCGTCCTGTTCACCCTTTACAATATCAAGAAGCATTATCCGGAGGTCCATACGATTTCCGAACTGATAAATCTTGATCATCTGCCCATGATCAGAAACCGGCTCAAGGGTGATGAAATTATCCTCAAGGAAGTCATTGACGGCAATCTTATTGCCAGCTGTATCAAAATCCCCGGGGTATCAAAGCTTATCTATGAATTAATTAATCTCGAGGGGAAGGTCATCAGGGAAACATCCCTGGCGGAATTGAAGCTCGGCCACCGCTGCCTCTACTGGGATGTGGTGGCCCATGGCATCGATCACGATATCGCATTCCTCGGATATATCAGCGGCGAAGACGCGACTTCCCACCTGGCTCCTGATAATGATGAATCGATCACCGAATCCGACCGGCTAATTTATCTTGCTCATCGATAGGAGGATGGCATGACGAGTCCCGGACCCATCCTGTTCTGCGGATACAACGCTTCCGCCGAGGCCGCTTTGAAAGAAATCGGCGAAGAAGTCCGCGCCCGCGGCGTGACGGTGGTGACCAGAAATCAAGTGCCTGACTTCCCCGGCGTTCGTCATGTCGCTATGGACTTCCTCAGCCTCTCCAACCTCCGGAGTAAAAAAGTGGCCCTGAAAGATGCTTCGGTCTGCGTGATTTTTTCCGAATCCCGGCGTCACGAAAGCTCCCGGACCGTCGATATGCACACCATCCTGACGGTCTATAATGTGAAATCCGAGAATCCGGGCCTGCCGGTCATCGCGGAGATTATCGATCAGAGCAACACCGAGATTATCAGGGATTTCAACTGCGATGACGTGATTTATAAAGAGAGCATCGACTATAGCCTGATTACCACCTGCATCCTTCATCCGAAGATTTCACCGATCGTTTACGATCTACTCTCCGAGAGCGGAAAGACCATGAAGCAAAGGACGCTGGCCGAAGCCGGTTTCGGAGAGAGCATTGTCACCTTCAGGGATATACGTATGCGGGGAATGGAAGAGAACATAACATATCTCGGCTGCATCGGACCGGGAGGCGAGGCTATGTTGATGCCTTCAAACGATACCGAGGTGCTTGAAAACTACCGTCTGGTGTATATCTGTTAAGCCCCGAACCCGGGAAGATTTGCGCTTTTCCCCGGCATTTACAATACTGATACTATGTTCGTTCAATGGAATCCGGAGCAGCACGGTATCGGCATCGAAGTCATCGATACCCAGCATCAGGAATTATTCATCCTCACCAATCAGCTCCACGACCTGATCGAAGCAGAAAACCGGGATGGCGAATCCATCATGAAAGTACTCAAACGGCTTTACGCCTATACCGGATTTCACTTCGTCAGCGAGGAAGGGCTGTTCAGGGAGTACGGGTATCCCGACGTGGAAGATCACATCGTCGTCCACGAATCCTTCCGGAAGAAGATCAAGGAGTATCTCGACGATTTCCGGGACAAGCCGAACATGCCCCTGGAATCCCTGCAGGATTTCCTGGTGGAATGGATCATCGGGCACATCATCGGCGATGACCGGCACTACGCCGAGTACTTCGAGGCCAATAACATTGAGCCGGAGCTGCATTTCTCCCCGGCCCAGAATGCGAGAACTGAGGACCTGAACCTCTGGCAGCAGAAAAAGCTCGAACTGGAGATCAAAGCCATCGACGATCAGCACAAGCAGCTGATCGCCATTCTCCAGCAGACCAATGATCTTCAGCACACCAGCGAAGCGAGGAAACAGATATTCCTGCCCATCATCATCAAGAAACTGTTCTACTATACCCAGTTCCATTTCTCATACGAAGAAGAGCACATGGCCAAGAACAGCTATCCCCTGCTTCACGATCATCAGGAGCAGCACAAGCATTTTATCGGGGAGATCGTGAAATTCGCCAACGAATATAAAGAGGGTCGGATCAGGCTGACTGATGAAATAATCGTTTTCCTGAGGGACTGGACGGTGAACCATATCCTTGAAGAGGACCGGAAGTACAAGCGCTTCCTGGACAGTCTTGAAGAATGAGCCGCCGAATGTCAGCGAAACAGATTGTCATCGCCGTCCTGGTCATTTTCGGCCTTCCGGCGCTCCTCTACGTTTTCGCCGCACTGAACGAGGCGTTTTTCGGCACGAGTACCAGCGACTTTTTTCCCGATGGGATGGAAGAGCCCCTCTGGTATCCCGAGGGCATCGATCCGCACAGCTATGACGGGCCGGCGCTGCCGGCGGTGCTTCTGGTGAGTGATCAGTTTTCCATCGATTCGGATATGGCCCTGAAGGCGCGGCTTCTGAGTCAGTACGGTTACGTGGTCCGGATACCCGACCTGTATGACGGACGGCATTCCAGGGGCATTCCGGGCATGCGCATTCTCCGGCGCGTCACCGGCGAGGAGCGGATGTTCGCCCGGGTCGGGGAAGCCTGGGAAGCCCTTTTGGCCGATCCCCTGGTGAACCCGGAGCGGACTGCCCTGGCGGGCTTTGATCTGGGGGCGGAGCTGGCC
>CAWZYW010000224.1:0-4967 GCA_963966255.1 uncultured Salinispira sp.
CGGCAGCGTCAGATGTGTATAAGAGACAGGGCTGCAGTCCCCCTTATTGGCCGAACGGTCTGCCATCCAGGAGCTGAGGAAACAGCGGCCCGAGTACGCAAGGCACATGGCCCCGTGGATAAAGGTCTCAATTTCGAGCTCCGGCAGGGCATACTTGATTTCGCTGATTTCCATCAGGCTCAACTCGCGGCCCGGAATAATCCGGGAAAAGCCCATATCGGCGTACATCCGGGCAGCCTCGTGATTGACGCAATTCGCCTGGGTGGAGAGATGGAACTCGGATTCGGGGAAGCGCCGGCGCAGAAGCGGAAGGGCGCCGATGTCCGAAATGATAAATGCGTCGAAGGGGTATTGGGACAGGTAATCAAGGTCGGACTCCAGCTGTCGAAGGTCCTGATTGTGGAAATATATGTTCAGGGCGGCATAGAGCTTTTTATCGCCCTTGATACGGGCTACTTCCCGCCAGTCTTCGTCGTGGAAATTATCCGCCTTGGCTCGAAGACTGAAATTTCCCAGACCGATATACGCCGCGTCTGCGCCGTAGGCGTAGACCGTCTGTAATTTCTCAAGATTCCCCGCCGGGGCCAAAAGTTCCACCGCTAGCTCCTTGCGGCTGAGAGCGCTTCTGCGGCCTCGTCGAGGAAAAGCATCAGATACTGTTGTATATCCAGGAAGAACTCCCGCTGGAGAAAAATCAGGTCGGGACCGACGTAGCGGTAATGCCAGGGTTCGAAGGCGTATCCGGTGATTTCCTCGTATCCGTCGGGATAGGAGAGGCTGAATCCGTATCGCCAGCCATTGGCCGCGAGCCAAATGCCTGCGGGATGCTCGGCGAAAGCCGGTGTCACCGAGCCGAAGTCCATTGTCGTGCCCAGCTGGTGCTGGCTCGTCCCCGGTCGGGCGCTGACCCGTTCGGCTTCCTCAAGTCCCAGCTGATCGACCCAGCGCTGGAACAGGCCAGCCTGGTATTCATAGCTGCGATAGGTGCTGGAAAGATCCAGGAGGATGCCGTCCTGCCGTGCCGCTTCGCTCATTGCGAGAAGCGCCGGCATAACGCCGGCGCGTAGGGAAAGATCCCCGCGGTTGAGAATCAGACGGGCAGAATATTCATTCATGTCGACCAGATCAGCCGGGGCGTAGCCCTCGGGGAGGAAGTGCTCTTTGTCCGCCAGTACGTAGAGCATCGGATCGCCGTCCAGGACCGAAGCTATCCGGTCGAGGAATACCTCCGGCCGCCGGAGAATCGCATTCCGGATGAGTTCCCTGTCGGCGGAACCCAGGGTGCCGGCCATGCCCATGAGGGTCCGGTCCACCAGCTCAACCAGGGAGTTTTCATCAAGGCTGAAGTCCGGGTGAATAAGCCTTGCCGGATCCGTCTGGTCAGTTTCTTCCCGGACGGCCTCGGAATTACCATCCGCATCGCCTTCAGGCCCTTCCGCTCCGGAGCGGGAATCCGCCGGGAAAATGCTCAGACCGGCCTCGAAATATGATCCGGCTGTGTACCCCGCCAGGAGGGCTACCAGAATGAGGATGGTCACGGTAATAATCCGGCCCAGGCGGGGCAGTAAACTGCCGGAGTCCCGTGAGCTACGGGAGCGTTTCTGTTTAGCGTTTTTCATGCGCTGACAATGTATCAGCCCGGGAAGAGAATCTCAATCACCTCATCCATATGTTCCACCGGGTGGAAGGTGATTCCCTTTTTCACATGATCCGGGATTTCATCCAGATCCCGCTCGTTGGCCTTGGGAATGATGATCTCCTTCACCTTGGAACGTTTGGCGGCAATGGTTTTTTCCTTGAGACCGCCGATGGGAAGCACGGATCCGCTGAGTGATAGTTCACCGGTCATGGCCAGTGACTTGCGGACTTTGCGGTCTCTCACCAGCGATAGAAGGGCGGAGGCCATGGTGATTCCCGCCGAGGGACCGTCCTTCGGAGTGGCGCCGGCAGGGATGTGGATATGAATGGTATGTTTCTCGAAATACGATTCCTCAACGCCGCTGGACTGCAGGTGATGCTTCACATAGGTGTATGCTATGTTGGCCGACTCCTGCATGACCTTCCCCATTTGACCGGTGAGCTTGAATGATTCCCGGCCCTCGGTGGCCACGGTCTCGATGATCAGGGTATCGCCGCCGAAATTGGTCCAGGCAAGTCCGGTGATCATGCCGGAGCGCAGAATTTTCCGTTCCTCGCCTCTGAAATATGGCTGGCCCAGAAAATCCGGCAGATTATCATCCTCCACAGAAACCGGAGCTTCCAGCTCCTCCATGACCAGTCCGGTGGCGATTTTCCGGTTGATCTTGTTGATCGCCTTTTCGTAATTGCGGACTCCCGCTTCCCGGGCATAGCCCTCGGCGATGAGTTGCAGGGCCTTTCGGCTGAACTTGACTTCAGCCTTAGAAAGTCCGTTTTTCTCAAGGCTCTTGGGTATGAGATATTTCTGGGCTATGGCGATCTTTTCATGGGCGATATAGCCGCTGAGCCGTATCACTTCCATCCTGTCCAGGAGTGGGCGGGGGATGGTATCCATGGTGTTCGCCGTCACGATGAACAGGACCTGGCTGACATCGAAGGGCAGGTCAAGGTAGTGATCCCGGAAGCTGGAGTTCTGCTCCGGATCCAGGACTTCAAGCAACGCCGAACTGGGATCTCCCTGATAGCTGGCTCCGAGCTTGTCGATTTCGTCGATCATGAATACCGGATCCTTGCTTTTGACGATTTTCAGACCCTGGATGATCTTCCCCGGCATGGCTCCCACGTAGGTCCGCCGATGGCCCTTGATTTCAGCCTCATCGCGCATGCCTCCCACCGAAAAGCGGAAGAATTCCTTGCCAAGGGCCCGAGCAACCGATTTGCCGATGCTGGTCTTGCCCACGCCCGGAGGCCCCACCAGGAGGATGATGGATCCCCGGAAATCGCGCTTTTTCTTACGCACCGCCAGGAACTCCAGGATGCGCTCTTTGACATCCTCAAGTCCGTAATGATCGGCGTCTAGAATTTTCTTCGCCTTCTGGATGTCGAGGTCCTTGAATTCCGGGTCACCCCAGGGAAGGCTGATGATGGTATCCAGGTAATTGCGTGTGACGTGGTAATCCGAACTGTTGGGATCCATCAGGCTGAATTTGTTCATTTCCTGTTCGACTTGTTCCACCACGTCCTCGGGGAGATCGAGTTTTTCCAGGGCTTCCTGAATGCGCAGCAGCTCATCGCTCTTGCCGTCAACCGCGATACCCAGTTCTTCCTTGATGGCTTTCAGCTGTTCCTTCAGAAAATATTCACGCTGGCTCTTCTCAATTTTGTCGTTAATCTGCGATTGAATTTTCTTCTGTATCCGCAGCAGTTCCTTCTCGTTCTTCAGGAATACCAGGACCTTTTCCATCCTCTGCTGAATATCTACGGTTTCCAGGACGTCCTGCTGCTTTTCCCGTTCGATATTCAGAATCGAGGTAATAAAATCGGCGATTTTACCGGGGTGGTCGATATTGACCATATTCAGGCGCATCTCTTCGGAGAACAGGGGATTGCCCTCTGAGATCTGCTTGATCTCGCTCAACAGACTCCGGGCCATGGCTTTGATTTCCAGGCTGTCTTCGTAATCGTCTTCGAGATACTCCACAGCGGCCACCAGGGCTCCCTCTCCCTTCATGGTTTTTTTGATACGGAAGCGCTTGATGGTGGAAATAAACACATTCAGACCGCCGTCGGGCAGATTGATCTTTTTTACGATCTTGGCGGCGGTTCCCACCTGGAAGAGGTCCTCGAATCCGGGATTATCCTGTTCCTCGCTGCGGGTCAGAGCCAGGCCGATGTGCCCGTCCCCTTCGTAGGCTTGTTCCACCGACTCCCGGTCCTCCTCGGATGTCAGCATGATCGGGGTGAATATTCCGGGAAAAATCGGTTTGCCGTTAAGGGCGATGATTCTCAGTTTCTGGGGGAGCGCCAGTTCCAGCGGCGCGATTTCAAATTTCGACATAGCTACCTCTTCACTTCGCCGTTCTCAACATGGGGTGATGATCGCTGTATATAATTCTAAAAAAACAGTACGGCTTTGACAAAGAAAAACGGATCGGCTCGATGGCTTAAAATTAATTCCGTCTTGCACAAATCGTCAAGGCGAATCATAGTGGGCCATGGCCAGACGGAATTTCATCACCCCGGGGATTATTCTCCGCAGCCGCGCCGCCGGGGAAAAGAATCGGCGACTGGACATTCTCACCCCCGACAGGGGACTGCTGCGGGCTACCGCATACGGTGCGGCGGGCACCAAAAGCAAACTCCGGTCGGCGGCTCAGGGCTTTCACGCCGGCGAACTGTTCCTTTACGAAGATCCCGTTAAGGGCTATATCAAGGTCAGCGATATAGACGTTCGCCAGGATTTTTCGGGAATTCGACGCGATACCAAGAAACTCTACGCCGCCAGCCTCCTGGCCGAAATAGTATTAAACAGCGCGGGCGCCAGCGAAGGCAAACCGGAAAGCTACCGGCTTATATATTCCTACTTCGAAGCCCTCAGTGATTTGCCTGCCGCTCAGGTAACCTTGCTCACCGCCATTGCCCTGTGGCGCTATCTGGAAATCCTGGGCATCGGCCCGGATCTGTTCGCCGATTCGGACAGCGGCGCGCCGCTGCCCGAGGGCCGCAGCTTGTACTACCGTTTCGACGAAGGCGGCTTCTCGGCGAGGAACACCGGCGGGGAACAGGCGGGCCCCGGGCCCGGGGGAATCAGCTTCCTGCGCCATTAGGGCCGGCGCCGGCTCCCCGGAAAAGTGGCGGATGACCGGCAAGGCCAGCACATTGGCGAGCAGAACCCAGAGCGACCCGCCCAGGGGACCCGTATATTCATACCACTGCACCAGGAAGGGGAACTCTGCAAAGCTATTTCCCAGGGTCAGCCACGGCCAGGTGAGCTCCCAGGTCATATGAACGTATTCAAACCGGATCCCAAAGGAGATGAACGCAGGATA
>CAWZYW010000225.1:0-4947 GCA_963966255.1 uncultured Salinispira sp.
GAGCGAGACCATCCGGGTGACTTCCGTGATCGACCGATACCTGGAGCATCTGCGGGTGGTGCGCTTCGAAAACGGTGGAGATCCGGAAGTGTACATCTCCAGCGCCGACTGGATGGGAAGAAATCTGAACCGGAGGGTCGAGTTGATGATCCCGGTGGAAGATCCCAGGGCGGAGGCGGAGCTGAGCGAGATGCTGGAAATTTATATGCGGGACAATCAGCAGTCCTACGAGCTGGATTCAGACGGCAGCTTCCGGCTGGTCACCGGCGAAACCGGCGACCAGCCGATTCGGGCCCAGGAACGGATGTACGCCAGGGCCCGGGCGAAAAAACGGGACCAATCCGAAGACAGCGGCGAGCCGGTGTTCAACGTTCGGCGTCGTCCTCCCCGGGCCAGGTAAGCCGGGGCAGGGTTCCCCCCGACGAAGCCCGGGTGCCGTTTTCATCGCTTCCCCCGGATGCCAGATAGCGGTACTGGTTCGCCAGAGCCGCATCGACTCCTTCGAGCCTCTCCATCAGCGACCGGGCTTCGCTCTGACGTCCGGCGGCGAAATATGCCATGGCCTTGCTCAGAAGGAGATATGCCGAGTCGGGGCGCTGCTCCAGCCCCAGATCCGCAAGTTCCAGGGCTTCGTTGTACCGGCCCTGCTCGATTAATACGTTGGTAAGATATATGTAGCCGAGCACATTGGCGTTGTTGAGGGAGATCGCTTCCCTGAGCGCCGATTCGGCCTGGTCGTATCGGGCGAAGGCGGCATACAGGGCGCCGAGATTGTTCAGGCTCCGCACCTTCCGGCGGCCGCTGAGCCGCGATGCCTCGCGCTCCAGAGACGCGACCTGATCCTCAAACAGCACTTCGCTAAACGATTTCAGGCTCTCGCTCAGCAATGCGCCGACCTGATCGGGAGAGGGCCTCAGAATATCCAGGTTCACCGGCGGCAGGGCCATGGCGGGATACAGGTCCCGGGCCTGGTACACCGGAATAAACTCCAGGTCCTCCTCGGCATAGGTCCGGACCCGGGTGCTGGCGTCTTTCCAGGCGGCGAAAAAACCTTCCTTGAGCAGGGTGGTTTCAACGGGGATCCACAGGGTTCCGTCATGGGCGATCACGGCAGTATCGTCGCTCTCAAGGAGCCAGCGGTTTTCCTCCGGTTCGCCGCTCTCGAACGCGGCGAAAACGTGTCCCGGGCTGGTTAGGATCGCCGTCCGGATTCCCGCAGCCTCCAGCAGGGAGGTAAGCAGGGCGGTGGTATCGTCGCAATCCCCGCTCTGGTAGAGCAGGGTAGTCCTGGGAAAACGAACCGTATCCACCGCTGATTCCTGGCCGAGAACCACGCTGATGGGACTGGCGGGATCCTCTACGTATTCGATTCCCCTGGCGCCCAGGGCATCGATGATTCGCAAGGCCCGGAAGAGGCGGGGATCGAAGGAATACTGACCGGGAGTCAGATCGCGATAGTCGCTGCCCCCTGACACCGTCAGGGCGAAATCCTGCACATTGCTCTCATTCGGTAGGATAAACGAAGCCAGTTTTGCGCTGTCGTCCCAGGATAGGGCGGTTTTCCGGTGGATGGTAAGCTGATAGCTGAGGCCCTGGTTTTGGACAATTGAATCGATTTCGAAGCTCAGGCTCACCCTGGCCTGGGTCAGGATATCTTCTTCAAGGCTTAAAAGGCGCTCGCTGAATACCGGCTTCAGGGTAACTTCCCTGCTTTCCCCAGCCGCGATTGGCTCCTCCAGGCTGATCAGGGTGGGAAGATCCATGTAGCCGGGAATATACACTTCGATTTCGATATTTTCCGCCGGGGAGTCATAGGGATTGGAAAGGGTTATTCTTCCCCATTCGCGCCGGGCATACACCTGGGTGAGGGAGGGGAAGATGTCGGGGATACTCGCGTTCTGGATATCCAGAGGTCTTCGTTCTCTTTCCGGCTGGGCCGACTCAATCGCAAAGCGTTCCTCGAGTCGGGATTTTTCGCCCGCGATGGAGGAGTCGCCGGGACGGATGGAGAGAAGCTCTTCATAGATGGCTACGGCCCGCTGGAAATCCCCCCTGGCACTTTCGGGCCCAATAGTCTCGATAATATCGATGACCTGGTTGCCCAGTATCCTCGCCTGGCTGATAAGCGTTTCCACCTGGATATTTTCAAGCCGCTGGACGGCGACTCGATTTGCGGGATCGGAAAAAAGCACCTGGTTCCAGTAGTATGCCGCCACTTCAAAGGCTCCGTTGGCCTCGTGATGCTCCGCCATTTCCCGGGCGGCGTCTCCGTCATAGGGATCTTCGGCAAAACGCCGGGCGGAAGGGGCGACGGACAGGTTCGGGTTCGGGGGAAGATCGTTGCGATCCAGGTAGTCCACGTCCACGTACCTGAGGACGTAATTGAGGCTGGACATGGGAATGATTATCTCACCGGTATCTTCATGGAATGTCATGCCGAAGGAAAAATGATAATTTCCACCGGGGTCGCCTGGAATGCCATCGAGTTTCCAGAGCATTTCGCCGGCTGAGGAGAAACGATACAGCGAGTTCATGCTGGCCAGGAGAAATGTCCCGTCGGAGCTTGGCAGGATATGGCGTACCAGGTACTGCTCGCTGGTGTCGATGAGAGGGAGGATCTGCCTGATCGGAGTGCCTTCCGGCGTGGCGATTTCCACTGCGCCGGTTCCCGAGTTGTACAGCCATAAATTCCCGGAAGGACCGGCGGCCATGGCCGAAGGAGAGACTAAAGCACCCCGGGCCACATCCAGCTCGCTGGACCTGCGATCGGCAACGCGCAGTACCTTCGGCGGGGCGGTATCCGAAAGAATAAGGGAGCCGTCGCTGAGGACCGTGAAGTCCATGGGGAAGCGCACCGGTATCGGAATCCGCTGGGCCCGTGCCGCCCCGGGAACGACCCGGTTTACGTAGCCTCCGAGGCCGGAGCGGAAATACAGTATGCCCGACGGCGTGCTGGCTACGTCATAGTATTCGCTTACGCGATTCTGGCGAACATCATCCTTTCCGATGACATCCACCAGCCGCATATCCCGATCCATCACCAGACCGAGGGCGCTGGCGGCTATCAGGGTGTTCCCGTCGGGAAGCGCCGCCGCATTAGCGGGATATATGTACAGGCTCGGGCTCAGGTCCCTGAAGCTGAAATATTCCAGGGTGAACTTGTCTATGAGAAGCGGCGGCCGGGATCCCTCCGGAGGCAGGAAGGCCGACATGGACATTTTCTGGTAGTACAGCCGCTGAGCCAGAAGCCGAGGATCGATATCCTGCCAGGAACCGAGAAATGTCAGCGCCTGGGCCTGGGTCGAATCCGAACGGCGCTCCATATTCACTACCACCGACCCGGCGCTGGCATAGAGCTGAACCTGATAATCCGGCCGACGGAGCGATGAGCCGAAGCTCACTTCGTTATCTTCACCGTACAGCAACCGGTACTGGTATGCGGTTTCCCGCAGCAGATCGCTGAAATATTTCCGGTTTTCCTGGGTGTCCGGATCGACTCCCAGGAGTTCGATCTGTATGCGGTCCTGGGCGCTCAGGATTCCGGCGGCCGATACCATCAGAATCAGAATCATTGTGATGCGAAATACCCGTCGCATATACAACCTCGTTTTACTATATTGATTCGTAGATGAAAAAAAACGCAGTTAAGGCATTGATCGATGACGAGCTGGTCAATCTCTCTCATGCAACTATAGCACTTTCCGACCAGAATTACGCCTATGGTATCGGGGTCTACGAAACCCTCCGCCAGCGGGGGGGCCGGCGCTATTTCACCCGGATGCATATCGAGCGCCTGTTCGCTTCGGCCCGGATCATCGGGATTACTGCGGAGATTGGCCCGGAGGATATTCTCCGCCGCCTGGATCTGGTTCGGGATGCGAATCCCGTCGCCGATATGAACATCAAGGTGATGCTTATCAAGGACGATAACAGCGGCTGCCGCTGTTATATCCTTCCTGCGGAAATCCCCCGGGTGGCGGGAAACCGTGATCTGGAGTTCCCCGAACCGGTAGGCGTCGATCTGTTCGAATACCGGGGGGAACGGCACTTCCCCCAGGCGAAATCCCTGAGCATGCTGCTGTCCAGCGTGGCCCTGTCGGCGGCGCAGGCGCAGAACTGCTGGGACGCCCGGCTGGTTGACCGGGATGGCATGCTGCTCGAAGGCAGCCGCTCGAATCTGTTCTGGGTTGAAGGAGACCGCCTGTGCAGTCCTCCGGAGGAAAGAATACTGGCCGGGGTAACCCGGGCGAATATCATCCGCTGCGCTTTGGAAATCGGATTTGAGTTTGAAATCGCTGAATTACGCCTGGATGAAATGCTGGCCCGGCCGCGACCGCTGATTGTCAGCTCCACATCAATCGCGCTGCAGCCGGTAAAACATCTTTTTCTGGCCGACGGGCGGAAGCTTGCCCTGCCGGAATCACCCCTGGTGGATCGCCTATCCCGGGCCTATGGACAATACCTGCACACTCAGGCGGAAACCGACTGATCCCCCGCCGATACCGTCATGAATTCCTATTCCAGCCTTCGGTAGGATACCGAATATCCGTAGCGCCAACTGGAAGCACCCGGCCGCGGCCGCAGGATCGTCAGGAAGCGTTCTTCCAGGGCATCCAGCCGAACCGTAATCGGTGAGGCGCTGGTGCTGTCCATGCTATCCAAGCGCAGGGTTACTTCGGCTTCGATGGGATAGCCGAACCCGTTGCCCATGAACATGACGTAGGTGAGGTCGGTTTGCTCGACCCGGAAGTCCAGCCGGTCCCTGGCCTGGGTGCGCTGAGAGTGACCGGCGAAATCCTCATTGGTGAAATCGGCGCCGAACACCACATCGAACTCGGGTTTTCCAGGATGGAAGGCATAATAAATTTCGTCTTCTTCAGGATCGACGGGCTGGCCGTCAAGGCCCATGAGAAGGCTGGGAATGGTCGTCATCCCTCCGCTCGGCAG
>CAWZYW010000226.1:0-4937 GCA_963966255.1 uncultured Salinispira sp.
AAGAGACAGTTCCGGACCACTGATGAATTGCTGATGAGGGTGGGGTCGTCCCGGGTGGAGAAAACCGAGCTGTTCTGAATCTGGTCCGCCCCGAGGATGATGCTGTAGGGACCGATGTAGGTATTGGTGATGGATTTGGTATCGAGTATCCTCGAGTGCTTGTCGATGATGGTCCAGGTGAAGCGGATCCGTTCAAGATATTCCGCCAGATGCTCCCGGTAGGCCGACTGAATGGCCGTATCCGCTGGGTGCCGAAGGACATATTCGGCGAGCTCCATCGAAAGATCGGAGTAGAGGGCGATTTCCCGGCCGCCGGTTTCCACACCGACGGGAATCGAGACCCCGTTGCCGTAGAGTATGCCCTGATTGCCGTCCAAAAGAAGGCCGGTGTTGGAGTTCGAAATCAGGCTGTCCCTGACCACCAGGGTCCTGTATATCCCCGGGCAGTTGTGGACCGCGCAGTTATCGCCGATATGGCTGTCCTCGATGGTGGACCGGTAGATCCCCGTGGGAAGGCTGCCGCCGCCGGTGCGATCCGGGAGGTTTTTTCCGCTGTAGTGGCCGAGAACCACGCAGCCGATGAAATGATTCTGCCAAACCCGGTCGGGTTTAAAATTCCCGGTAACCTGGATACTCTTCCAGTCGGCGCTGATATTTCCCTGACGCTCCAGGGCGACGATCTCATCTTCGCGCAGGCTTCGCAATTCCATGGAAGGAAACAGGGGGCTTTTTTCCGGAGCGACCAGCTTCAATTTATCGATTCGATGGGTGAAATTCGAGTAATTGATATTGGCCAGCAGCTTATCGATATCCATGCTGCGATTATATCAGGATATAAAAAAAAGCGCAGATTTCTCTGCGCTTGATTTGCTGCGGCGTGCGGCTTATCTGCGGCCACCCAGAAGCCTGAGAAGGAACAGGAAGATGTTTATGAAGTCCAGGTATAATTTCAGTGCTCCGATGATGCTCAAGCGGATGTAATCCGGTTCCATCAGGTCTTCGCTGAGGGCGTCGCTCATCCGCTTGATCCGCTGGGTGTCAAAGGCCGTCAGGCCCATGAAGATCAGCACCCCGGCGAAGCTGATGAGGTAACTCAGAGTGCCGCTGCCGATGATCCAGTTGACCACTGAAGCGATGATCAGTCCGATGAGAGCCATAAACAGATACTGCCCCCAGCCCGATAAATCGCTTTTAGTGAACATGGCGAACAGGCTCATGGCGCCGAACATGCCGGCGGCCACGAAGAACGCGGTGGTAACGGTGCCCGGAGCGTATATCATGAAGATATATGAGATGGTCAGGCCGTTGATCGCCGAATATGCTGCGAACAGCAGGGTGGCGGTCATGGGTTTTAATTTCATGATCCGTGCGGACAGGAAAAAAACCAGGCCGATCTCCACCAGCAGCAGGACCATGAATCCGCCGCCGCCGAATACGGCGTTCATAAGTGCCGCGTTCTGCGAGGTCCCCCAGGCTACCGTGGCGGTGATCGCCAGGCCAAGGGCCATCCAGATATACACGTTTCGCATCAGGTTTCGTGACATGACCTGAGACTGGGTAAATGTTTGAGCGTATTCCCTATTCATACTGCCTCCGTATGGATAATATATTGCCATGATTCGCATGCGTAAACCCGACGATTTCCACCTGCACATCCGGCAGGGGGAATTGTTGCCTTCCTACCTGGCGGACAGCGCTGCGGCTTTCGGCCGGGCCCTCATCATGCCCAACACGGTGCCGCCGGTCAACAGCGCCGAACGACTGAGGCAGTACGCCCGGGAAATTGAAAACGCCCTGCCGGACGGCGAAGGGTTTACCCCCCTCTACACCTTTAAGATCGCGGCTTCCATCGATGAAGCGGAGTTTTCCCGCATCCTCGATTTCGGCGTGAGCGCCGGGAAATATTACCCCCGGGGAGCGACCACCAACGCCGAAGACGGAGTGGGGGACCACCGAAGCATTTTCCCCCTGCTGAAGCTTATGGAGCAGGCTGACGTGGTGTTGTGCATCCACGGAGAGGATCCCGATGCCTTCGTCCTGGACCGTGAAAAGGCTTTCCTGCCGGTCCTGCGGGATATCCGGGAGCATTTTCCCGATCTGCGGATTGTCCTCGAACATATCAGTACCGCCGCGGGGATAGAGGCGGTCCGTGAGCTCGGGGACCGGACCGCGGGAACCATAACCGTACACCACCTGATGCGAAATCTCGATCACCTGCTGGGGGGATTCCTCAACCCGCATTTATTCTGCAAACCGGTATTAAAGCGACCGGAGGACCAGGAAGCTCTGGTTGCCGCGGCCTTCGGCGGGGAGTCCCGTTTTTTCCTCGGAACCGACAGCGCGCCTCATCAGCGGGGGCAGAAGGAGTGCGACTGCGGTTGTGCCGGAACCTACACGGCTCCGGTGGCCATACCCGCCCTGTATCAGTTCTACCGGGAGCTGCCTTCGATCCGCGGAGATGACGTAGAAGAATTCCAGGCCTTCACCGCCGAGCGGGGAGCGGATTTTTATCGTCTGCCTCGAAACGAGTCTGAGATATCCCTTGAGCGCCGGTCCTGGAGCGTCCCGTCCGAATATCACGGCGTGGTTCCCTTCCTCGCCGGCCAAACCCTCGAATGGAGCATCGCATGAATATCATTCCCGCCATCGACCTGCTTGACGGCGAGGCCGTCAGGCTCTACCAGGGCAACTATCAGGATGTCCGCTCGTACTCATCGCATCCCGCTGAGCTCGCATTGCGTTTCGGCGAGCAGGGTGCCCGCTACCTCCACCTGGTTGACCTGGATGCCGCCCGATATAAATCTTCCGACGCCGGGGAACGCCGCAATAACAGAGATCAGATCAAGGCCATCTGCCGGGAAAGCTCTTTGGAGATCGAGGTCGGGGGAGGCGTACGCAGCGACGAAGACGTGAAGGAACTTATCGACTTGGGGGTTAAGCGGCTCATCGTCGGAACCCTCCTGGTGAAAAACCCCGATCTTGTGGCCGGCTGGGCGGCGAAATACCCGGCGGATTTCATCGCCGGCATCGATGCCAGGGACGGCGAGGTGAAGATTTCCGGCTGGGAGGACGGGTCCAGCGTCCGCGACGAAGATCTGGCCGCGGCGGTTGCCCGGATGGGCATGAAAGGAATCGTGTACACGAATATTTCCCGGGACGGAACCCTCAGCGGACCGGATATTGAGCGCTCGCTTATTATTGCCGAGGCGTCGGGGCTGCCGGTCACGGTGTCCGGCGGCATGGGCAGCATGGATGACTGTCGGGCGGTGCACCGCGCCGCCGGCGGATATGCCGAGGGAGGAACTTCGCCAATCCACGGGGTTATCATCGGGAAGGCGATCTACGAAGGCGCCATAGACCTGGAAGAGGCGATAATGCTCTATCAGGAGGGAAGTCATGAGAATTCCTGATACCGACGGCCCCCTGAAGCCCGCACTGGTGTACGATCCTGCCGGAAGCCTGGTGGGGACGGGCCTGAGCAATGAGAAGGGTTATCGCAAGTCCATCGAGCGGGGAGAGTTCTGGGAGATCGACGGCAGGAGCGGCCGGCTGCTGCCCTCAGCCGCTACCCGGGGCTTTAAGCGCATCGAAGACCTGGCGACCCATTACGCTGTGCACGCCGAAGCATGGCAGCCGCAGGACCCTGCGGACCAGAAAGAACCCGCGCCTTCTGATGGAAAGGCTGCGGTGCCAGAGGGGACCGGTCGTACTGCGGATTCGGCTTCATCCAGCGCCGGCAGCAGTTTCCTCCTGGAGCTTCAGGAGCTGATCTACCGGCGGCGGGAAGAGATGCCCGAGGGTTCCTATACCACCCACCTGTTCGAGAAGGGCGAGGAAAAAATCCGGAAAAAAACCGGAGAAGAGGCGGTCGAGTTGCTTCTCGCCGCGACGGATCGGGAGATAATCTCGGAATCCGCAGACCTGATATACCACCTGATGGTTCTGCTCACCGAACGCGATTTATCCATCGGACAGGTCATCGCCGAACTGCAGGGCCGCCACTAAGGCGGCCGACCTAATCCGCTGTCCGGGGTACCGGCTACAGAGCTTCCAGAATCCGCGTTCCCATCTTTTCCGTCCCGATCCGGGTACAGCCGTCGGACATGATGTCCGCGGTCCGGTAACCTTGATCGAGGACCGTGCTGATGGCGGCGAATGTCCGGTCGTGGGCCCCGTCGAGGCCGAAACTGTATTTAAGCATCATGGCCATGCTCAGGATCTGTGCGATGGGATTGGCGATGCCCTTTCCGGCGATGTCCGGCGCGCTCCCCCCCGAGGGTTCGTAGAGCCCGAAGCTGCCGTCGGCAAGGCTGGCGCTGGGCAGCATGCCCAGTGAGCCGGTGATCATGCTCGCTTCGTCAGAGATGATGTCCCCGAACATATTGCCGCAGAGAATCACGTCGAATTGCCCCGGGTTCCGCACCAGCTGCATGGCGGCGTTGTCTACGTACATGTGACGCAGTTCCACGCCGGGATAGTCCCGGGCTACCTCTTCCACTACCTCACGCCAGAGCACCATGGACGTAAGAACGTTCGCTTTGTCCACAGAAGTGACCTTTCCGGATCGCTTTCCCGCCGTCTCGAAGGCAATCCTGCTGATTCGCCGGATCTCATCGGCGGTGTACACCAGGGTATCGAAGGCCCGGTCGGCTTCCCGGCCTTTGGGCTGACCGAAATAGATGCCCCCGGTGAGCTCCCGGACCACAAGGAGGTCGAATTCCTCTCCGATCACCTCATTCTTCAGAGGTGATGCGTCCCTGAGCTGGGGAAAGATGATGGCGGGCCGCAGATTGGCATAGAGGCCGAAAATTTTCCGCAGCGGCAGCAGGGCCGCCCGTTCCGGCTGTTCTTCCGGAGGAAGCTTTTCCCATTTCGGACCGCCGACGCTGCCGAAAAGGATGGCATCGGCCCAGCGGCTGTCTCTTATACACATCTGA
>CAWZYW010000227.1:0-4933 GCA_963966255.1 uncultured Salinispira sp.
TCAACGCGGTGGCTGGTGGCATGCTGGCATCAGCGGCGGTGGGCATCTTCCTGGCCCCGGGGGGCAGCATTGTAACCGTTCTGGTGGCCGGCGCCACGGCTGTGCTGCTGGGGTTTACGAAAATCCCCGCCCCGTTCGCGGTGCTGCTGGCGCTGGGGGCGGGTCTGGTGTTTTAGCGGAGGCTCATTCCGCCGCGTCGTCCTCGTCCCCGGGTCCATCCCGGTGCACTTCGACCTTCACCCGTGCAAGCAGGGCCACGGCGGCGCCGAGGCCGGCAAACACCGGGGCCATGAGGGTCAACGCCCCGCCGACCACCACGCCGGCGGTCATCGGAATTTCGAACAGCACTTTGTCCTCTTCATTCTTGATGATGACCTTGCGGACGTTCCCTTCTTTGATCAGATCTTTGACCTTCTGTACGGCTTCCTGGCCGCGGACCATGAACTCTTCAACGGGGGGGCGTTTGTCTGACATGATGTCTCCTTGTATTCGTGCAAGCAGGTAGCCTGCGCTTCTCTTTGGTAATTATAACACTTTCAGCAGGACTGTTGAGTACCTTGATTGAGTGTGCCCTCGGTGGGACCCCGGTGCTATAGTCCCATGCTGGTTTCTGCCCGGCGCTGCATATCAGCAGCCGCCTGCTGAGGGTCCTTGGTTCCCCGAAGAACATTGACCAGCTCCGGCTATATGGCGTCCCATACCTGGGTCATTTCATTGTGACCGGGCATAGGGATCCCAAGTCGGACCTGCTCCAAAGAACCTTCATATTGGCCACCGAGTAATTCTCCCACAATATCCAAGGCGCTCAAGGTAGCCGGTAGGAGATTGCTGTCCCCTCTGCTGTAAAACCAGGTAAGCTGCTCCTCATCGGACGTCATGAAATTGAGGAATGCCCGGGCTGCCAACAAATCATCTGAGCTGATGTCTCGATTTACCATAAGAAAATGCGGCGCGGTGTATGATCTGGCGATGCCGCCTCCGGGAGGAATGGGGATCCGTGCGGTGCCGAGCCGGGAGCCCAGCTGCGCCTTCAAGTCAGGCAGTGCCCAGTCACCGTCGATTAAAAAAGGCGCCCTGCCTTCGATAAACGCTCGGTTGGCATAGGCATATGAGGGATTCTCTGATAAGACGCCCGGATCCTGCCGCAGGTCGCGGATTAATGCCAGGGAACGGATCATCGCTTCGCTGTTGAGATTTGGGGTATATCTATCCGCGGCGAGGAAATCGCCGCCGTAGGCAGTTACCAGCGCAATCAGCCAGAAGGGTTCTTCCTGGGTAAAAACAAGCGCATGCTCGATATCCTCTATATCTGCGGCTGCTTCCAGCAGGTCCGCGAAACTTTCAGGAGCATCCTCGATGAGCCCGCGATTGTAAAAAAGCATCAGCTGATTAAACGACTGGATTGGCACGGCAACCGGTGTTTCATACGAACGCAGTGTAGGAATCGAATTGTTGAGGTCAACTAGATCCTCCACAGTACGCACTTGTCCCTTTTCAATCAGAATATCCGCATACCCATAGTGGGTGAACCAGACCTGAGGAGAATTCTCGTTCATATCTTCAGAGCGCAGCCGTCTGAAATATTCCTGCGATTCCAGGGCAACCGTACGAATAGTGATATTGGGGTAGTGCTCATTGAAACGCCGAATACTCATGCTGAGGCGTTCATCTACCGGTCCAGTCGAAATTTTTGGATACCATAAGGTAAGTTCCGCCTGGAAGTTCGCCGGCGGAAGAGGAATCAGAACTGGCTGAGAATTTCCCGGGCTTATACAGGAACTCAGAACGAATACAACAATGATTACCTGCAACAGCGTTATCACGGTAAAGAACAAACGGCTTCGGATTTTCATCAGCTTCATATCACTATCTTCTCCGAAATATATAGAAAGAATCAAGCAGGATTAATTAAAAACGGCCGCGGCGAACCGCCGCGACCGTCAAGGCACATTTCTGCAAGGATCTGATCTCAGTGAGCCAGAATCCTGGTTTGATACTTGCGATCGTTTTCCAGCATACGCTGACCCCATGCGATGAGCCGTCGGCCCAGATCACGGCGGGCGCAGCAGACCCAGTTGGGAAGGGCGATGGGGCCCATTCGGCTGGTTGCCAACAGTTCCTCGTACTTCTGCTTTGCAAGTTCTACTTTGTGATATTCGGATACCAACATATTATCCTCCGAGATAACGTTTCATGGTCTGAAACAACGTGTCGAATCGGTTCATATTCAGACTGAAATACTTCGACCGATCTATATTCCTTACTTGAATGAACCCGTTGGCCGTCAGCTGTTTCAGGTGGCGCGAAACGCTCGATTGGCTCAGATCCATCTGATCGATAACTTCCTGGCTCGAGACTTCGCCACGGTCGGCGATGATTCTCAGGATGCGCAGGCGATGCTCGTCGGCCACCGCCTCCAGCCTCAACAGCAGCTCGGAGCGGACCAGCGAAGGCGAGCGGATGACCGCGCCTTCGGGGATCCGGGCACCGTGGACAATGCGAAGTATCCCTTCCCGGCTGTCGATGATCATGATGTAGGGTCCCACGTGGGCCGAGGGGATAAAGATGATCTGCCGCGCTTCGGCGAACATCTTCATCACTCCTTCGTCCATAGATGTCCTCTGGATGATCTCCAGCACGGCTTCACCACGGTCCCGGCTGTCGTAATCCACCGAGCTGAATGCCCGGACGGAATCCAGCAGGTCCTGCTCGTGCAGCTCCCATTCGCTGCGCAGGTAGTTATCGTACATGTGGCGGAAATGACGAATGATAAATTCACGTTTTTCCGCCGGATGGGTTAACAGATAATGCTCATCCCTTATCGCCTCCTCATCGATTTCCATCTCTTCCCGTTTCCAGAACTCGGAAATTATTCCAACGAAAGCATCTTCATTTTCCAACAGCTCCTGGTCGGAGGGCATCTTCTCGGCCAGATCGGCGAAACCGGAGATCTTCTCCCGCAGATGCCCCAGCTCCGATGCGATCATCTGCTCATCGCTCAGGCCACCGACATAATCAAGCCAGTCATCCACCGATTCCCAGGTCTTCCCGTCCAGGAAGGTGTTGGTCATGCAGAACCGGTGGGTGTCGCGCAGTTCCTCTTCGCTGAGGATCTCGCGCATACGGTTCACCCATGGGTGAAGGCCGTCCACCGAATCCCTGATTAAGCAAAGGCTGGACTGGAGGGAGTACACCTTCTCCAATGCGAAGGTAATCCCCTCGCCGGCTTCCGCTTTAATCAAGGATAAGTTTCTCATGCTGCCCTCCGGATGAGCGCTGATTCACGCTCAAGTATGCTCACTTGCACCGTTGCAGTTATGCAACATCCTGCATAATTGCAATATAGCCCAGGTATCACCGGAATGCAAGGAAATTTTAGGCAATTATGCGCATTTTTGCATAATTGCATGGAAATTCGGGCTTTTCATGCACTCTCAGCCCGGGATATGCTGAGATTCATGATCAACTTCCGAACCGCTGAGGGTACGTTCAATTTCCGTATTGCCGGGGTATGCAACACCGGTGACAAGGTGCTGCTTCATCGGATCGATGGGGATGCCATGTGGATTCTGCCGGGAGGGCGGCCGGAGCTTCATGAAACCAGTCACCAAGCGCTGATCAGGGAGTTCCGGGAGGAAGCCGGCGAGGATATCGAGATAATCCGGCCGCTGTGGACCGTCGAGAACTTTTTCCGGGAAGGACTGGCCGATCTGCCGGAACATCACCGGCATATCATCACTGCGGATGGCGATTAATCCAGCGCTGTATTAAGCTGATATCGGAGCCGCTTATAGCGGTCATGAGGAGCCAGTTATGAAATTGGGCGCATTCTCCATCAGCCTCGCGGTGAAAGACATCGCGGTGTCGAGGGATTTTTATACCAACCTGGGGTTCCAGGTCTTCGCAGGCGACATCGAGCAGAAGTGGCTGATGCTGAAAAACGGCGATGCGGTTATCGGCCTGTTTGAAGGCATGTTCGAAAACAACATCATCACTTTCAATCCGGGTTGGAATCAGGAAGCGGAAAACGTAGATGAGTTCGACGATGTCAGGCTGATCCAGAAAGACCTGAAGGCCAAGGGCATCACCCTGGTCGAACAGGCCGACGAGTCCGGCTCGGGGCCGGCCCACTTTACCCTGACGGACCCCGACGGAAATGCGATTCTGGTGGACCAGCACCGCTGAGGGATCAGCCGGCGCTATCAAAGGCTGTCTGCAACCAGGCGAGCAGTTCATCATCGATCTGGGATTCCTCGGTGAGGAATACCCGGTACTGGTACATGCCCCCCGGGGGCAGCGCCTCCAGGCGATCGCCGGGCACTGCGTCCTTCATGTTTATTCCGATTTCCAGGCGTCCCCTGGTTCCCGGGCCCACCATGGCGAATTGCTTCTTCCGCCGCAGGCTGAGGTACTTCTTCTTCGGGGCGATTTCGAACTCCCACAAGGCGCTCATTCGCTCCATCACCGCATCATGCAGGGGGCGCAGCTGCGCTTTTTTCCCCTGATAAATCTCGCTCAAGGCATCGTCCTCGCTTTTGCGGCTGAGGCCGGTGCGGTTATCGATATCCGGATCCCTTATGACGAAGGCGAGCATGTTCGCGTCTCCGTAACCGAGCCCGTACTCGGTTTTGAAGAAGTCCCGCATGGCCGTGTGCTTTTCCAATCCCCGGGCAGCCGCGGCTTTCGCAAGCTCATCTATGTTTTTCCCGGTTTTTTTCCGGATGTTCTCCATCTGGGTTATTCGGGCCTTTGCATCACTGTCCATGGCGCCTCCTTTCTAACAATTCTGATGCCCGGGACGCTGAAGGGCAAATTCATTATGCTATTGATATGAGTAACGCGAATCAGCGCGGCGATGAATATCAGATCCGCAGAGCAGACCGTGACGGAGACTCAGAAGGACTCCCGGCCCTCTACCAAACAGCCTTTCCCG
>CAWZYW010000228.1:0-4932 GCA_963966255.1 uncultured Salinispira sp.
TCTTCACAATGTCCCGACCGTCCATGCCCATGCTGGCCAGGGTGCCGATTTCCTTTGTTCGCTCGAAGATGGTCATCATGATGGTGTTGATAATGACCGTCGAAGCCAGCACGTAGAAAACCATGCCCATGATGTAATACGCCGTCCGCGCGATAACCAGGAAGATATATGATGAGGGAATGTCGTTCCAAATCTCCGCTTCGATATCCGTCAGACCCCTGGCTGACAGGATCCTGGCCACCGCGTCCCGGGCGTCCTGCGCGCTGACTCCCGGCGCGCTTTGGAGAATGAGATCCACCGCCCGGTCGCCGGTGCGCAGGAAGCGCTGAGCGGTTTCCAGCGGGAGATAGAATTGGCTGTCGATATCGTTCAGGGGAAATTTGCCGATGCCCGCCACCGTAAAGGTCATGCCGTTGCTTGCTCTGCGAAGGGTAGTGCTCACGGCGGTAAACTTGTCGCCTACGCCGATGCCAAGATTTTCGGCGGCCCGAGACCCCAGCAGGACCTCTGTGCTTCCGGCGGACGGAAGGCTTCCCTCGCTGAGGAAGTCCGCGACCCGCATCATGTCGTTTTCGAAATCAATCCCCATTCCCATGATCGGGGTGGTTTCGCCGTCCTCGAAAACTCCTGTGGGAAATTGAATACGCCCGCTGACATTGACGAAATCGCCGACCGCGTTGATTTCCTCCATGATCTCCGAGGCATTGGCGATGCTCAGGTGGAGCGGATTGAGATGAACATTCTTATCGTACTCACTGTGCCTGACGCGGATCTCGCCCATGTAGAAATGCTTTAGATTGAAAGCCATATCCTCGGTCATCCCCTGGATCAGGGAAAACAAAAGAACGATGGTCATCGCCGCCACGGCTATGGCGCTGGCGGAGAGGGCGGTACGGCGGCTGTTCCGGCGGATATTCCGCCAGGCCATGGTTGTCAGTTTCATATCGCTCCTCCTAGGTATCCGAGCGCAGGCAGTCGGTGACTTTCATCTTCAGCGCCTGGCGGGTGGGTATCAGCGAAACGGCCATGGAAACCAGGATCGACGCGATAAAAGCGACTACGAATGTGTCAGCTTTCCAGATGCCCCGAAACACCGACGAAATGCGATACCCGATATCCATGTCGCGAATAATAAAGCCGAAGTCTATCCCCACGTCCACGATGAACCAGGTCAGCAGTGCGCCGAGGATCATACCCATAACGCCGCCGATGACACCGATTCCCCCGGCCTCTAAGGTGAACGACGCGACGATTTCCCAACTTTTCATACCCATCGCCCGCATCATCCCCAATTCCCGGCGCCGTTCGTACATGGCCATCAGCATGGTATTGGTGATTCCCACCAGGGCGATTAGGACCATGAGCGCCAGGATTGATTTCGCTCCGCCCTGCTTCGTCGCCGCGAGGGAAAGGTAGTCGGCTCCCAGGTCTTCCCAGGTAAGAAGTTCGTGTCCGGCAAGCGATCCTCCCAGGGCCGCGGAAACCGCAGCGACGTTTTCTCCGGTTTCGGAGGTGAGGGGGAAGGCCGTGTCGACCTGGCCGGCGGCCCCTTCCAGCAGGAGGTAGGTGTCGGCGAAATCATGGTCCACCAGCAATGTTCCCCGGTTGATTACCGGATTTCCCGTATTGACCAGCCCGACCACTTCCAGATCCAGGGTCTGAAACGCCCCGTCCCGGGTGCGGGTTACCACGGTTATCGGATAACCCACTTTCGCGCCGATATCGTCGGCCAGCCATGAACCCAGGATAACCCCGTTTTCTCCCGGTTGCAGCCAGGTACCGCCTTCTTCCAGGGCATTTTCAACGGGATACACATTGGCATCCCTCAGGCTGTCCACTGCCATCAGGCGTACCTGCATAGAACCATCCTCGGGAAACGGATCCTGATAGACGATGAGTTCTCCGGTGAACGCCGTCCGCCTGGTCGCACTGATGCCGGCGGCTTCCAAGCGGGTGATCAGATCGCCGGGGTTTTCCAGAAGGTTTTTCAGATTGATTTTCTTCCAGTCGTCAGCTTTTTCTTCGGCATAAATACGAACCGAGCCGGTTTCATACCAGATGAGGTTTCGCTCCGAATCCTTTTCCGCACCGGCGAGCATGCTGTCCACGAAAATGAACAAACCCAGCCCGAAGGCGATGGCCGACGCGGTAATCACCGTCCTCTTGGTGTGTCGGGCGAGATTCTTCCAGGATAATATCAAGAGATATTTCATAACTATCTCCTTTTGTCGCTTTGAATCTCTCCGTCGTGAAGCATTACCAGACGGTCGGCGAAATCCATGACCATTTTGTCATGGGTAGAAAAAATGAAGGTGGTTTCGAATTTCTCATCCATCTTCTTCATAAGATCAAGGATTTCTTTGCCGGTTTCCGAGTCCAGATTCGCCGTAGGTTCGTCTGCCAGTACGATGGCGGGTTCTTTGATCAAGGCCCGGGCGATGGCGACCCGCTGCTGCTGTCCGCCGGAAAGCTTGCTGGGTCGCCGATTTTCCATTCCCGCGAGCCCCACTTCACCAAGAAGACCCATTACCCGTTCTTTGATTTCCTTTTCAGGAACCTGGAGCAGATTCAGGGCGAGGGCTACGTTTTCGTATGCGGTGAGCACCGGGATGAGGTTGAATGACTGGAAGATAAATCCCAGCTTATCCCTCCGGAATCCCGCCAGCTTGTTATGGGGTATGGCAGTCACCTCGACCCCGTCGATGGTTACCTTGCCCGAGTCGGCGGTGTCGATACAGCCGATGATGTTAAGCAGGGTAGTCTTTCCCGACCCGCTGGGACCGGCAATGGAGAGAAACTCCCCCTGCTCAATATCCAGACTCACGCCCCTGAGAGCATGGACCTCGGTTTCGCCGGTCTGGTAGGTCCTGTGAACACCGTTGATGGAAATCATGTAAACCTCCTGTAGTATCCGGCATTGGCCGGAAGGACCGCGGAAGCAGTCCGGTACAGCCGGAGCGAACTCCGGATATCGCACTATTTTGTTTCGTCGGCTTTCGGGGCAGCGGCAGGCGGCGGATCAGCCCCATCGGTCGAAGCCGGGTCGCGGTCGTCGGTTCCTGAAAATCCCGCCGCTGCCCGCCGATTTTTCGCATGGGCCTCAGCGAGGCTGCTTACTCCCATAACCGAGCCGAGATTCATGTTCTCCAGAGCTCCCGACGGAAGCAGCACAAGGCTGCCGTTATTCTTGATCCCGTCGTACACCATATTCATGGCCCGCAGGTTAAGAGCCTCGGGATTACCGCGGTACACTTCGGCTGCATCGCTAAACTCCTTGGCCACTTCCCGTTCGGCCTTGGCCAGGAACAGCCGTGCTTCCTTTTCCCGCTCGGCCTGGGCCTGCTTTGACATAACGTCCTCAAGCTCGGGGGGAAGGACGATATCGGTGAATTCCACGCTCAGGATGGTGATTCCCCAGGGATTGGTTTTGGCGTCGAGTATGGTCTGGATTTCCTGGTAGAGGGTCTCCCGCTCGCTCAGGAGGGTGGTCAGGCTGTATTTGCCGATGCTGTCCCTGAGGGCGGTCTGCGCAGAGAGCGTCACCGCTTCCAGAAAATCTTCCACTTCGAGAATCGCCTTTCGGGCATCCCATATCATCCAGAATGCCAGGGCATCCACATGCACGGGTACGGTGTCCCGTGTGAGGATTTTTTCAGCTGAGAAGTCCGTGACCCGGATCCTGGTGTCCACGAAGGCAGCGCAGCGATCGAGGAGGGGCAATAGGAAAAACGGACCCGGATTGTGTACCTGCTGGAATCTGCCCAGTCTGAGCACCACGACCTTGTCCCACTGAAGAACAACCTGCAAAGATGGACCGAAGATCACCGCCATCAACGCACCGGCCACAGGAATGAGTTCGAGGGCGCCAATTTCAAAGGCCAATGCCGCACCGGCCTCACCCCAGGTCTCGTTGACGGGAAAGAATAAAGCGAACTGGGCCAGCAGCATCGCGGGAATGATTGCCGACCAGCGGGGCAGCACCAGATATACCAGGGCCGAGAGCACCAGTCCGAGCATGGTCCTGGCTATGGCGCCCTGCTGGAGAGCCTGGCCGGCCAGCAGAATGTACGCCGCTGAGAATACCCCTCCGATTATCAGCATAAAAATGAAAGAATAAATGCCGAACTCGAAATCCCTGGTCTGCCGACGCGTATGGGGGTTTTTTATCCGCGTAAATTGATTTTTCGCAAATCCGACCATGTATTCCTCCCGCTATTGTTCCGAACGCCTGATGGCGTCGATCAATTCTTCTAAATCAAACCCGTAGGAACGGGCCTTCGAAACGAAGTTCAAAATCATTTCATCGAGGATCTGTTCCCGCTCCACTTCGCTCAATGTTATTTCCTTGTCACTGATGAAAGTACCGGTACCCTGCTGGGTGTTCACGATGCCGCGGATCTCCAGCTCATTGTACGCCCTGGCCACCGTGTTCGGATTTATCTGAAGATCGACGGCAAGGGAGCGAACCGTGGGGAGCTGATTTCCCGTCACCAGGCGACCGTCGGCGATGGCCAGTTCCACCTGGGTGATAATCTGCTTGTAATACGGCACGCCGCTTTTCGGATCGAGGGAAAATGTCACGTTGTGAGAACGGGGATCATCGGGCATCAGCATGCTCCTCGACACGTTCCGGCCAAAGGCCGACGTGTATCAGTGTCCTAATGTACTAAACATATAGTACAATACAGGTATAACCCCCGGGAACGGAATTGTCAAGCTGCTTTGATTTCCTGGTGAAATGAATATTCGGCTATCACTGTCCTGCTGCAGAATCGCCGGGAAGAAGGTCCTCCCAGACCAGACCCTGACCAGCCGTGATATCGCGGAACAAGGTTTTTCCTGTGATTTCTTCCAAATGGCGGGGATGCAGTCCCGGGCGCAGTTCCTTTTCGGTTCTGAGGATCGCCACGGCGCCGGGCACGATGCCATGCC
>CAWZYW010000229.1:0-4931 GCA_963966255.1 uncultured Salinispira sp.
GATTGGGAATGGTCGCGCAGTCGCTGAAAATCATTTTTCCCCCTGCACCCCATTTCTCATCGTCCATGATCATCACGAAACAGGATGATGCGGATTTGATGCCGGGTTTGGTCTTGATGATGGTGAATGCCGCCTTTAATACGTCCCCGGTGGTGTTTTCCGCACCGGCCACAACTGCATCGGCGTCGCCCTTGCGGACCATCATGCAGCCGTAGCGGAGGTTATGATCCATGTCCGCATATGCCTGCTCGGGGGTCATGCCTTTGTGCTTGCGGAGTTCATAGTATTCCTGACCGTAGGCTTCGCGGCGGTCGCTCTCAGCGGGATCCCGTAGCTCAACCCCTGCCAGATCGACTCCGAGCTCAGCGGCTTTCGCTTCAATATCGGCGGATTTGCCCAGCAAGGTCACCGAAGCGGCGATTCCCGCTTTGAGAATGATGGCGGCGGCCTGAATGGTCCGGGGTTCGGTGCCCTCGGGAAGCACCAGCCGTTTTTTCATGTCGCGGGCGAGATTATGCATCGATTCGATAAACGTCATACTACCTTCCTGTCTGTGGCTTTGGAGATTGTCAGCTCATAAAAGTGAGCTTACATACTATCATACACTTTTTTTCGTTGATATAGTGCTCCTATGAAAATCGGCGTGTACGGCATGGGGCGCTTCGGACAATTCTGGGCCCAGCTGCTCCGGGATCAGGGGTATGAGGTGCTGGGTTACAACCGGTCTCCCCGTAATATTGATGAGGCAATTCCCCAGGTGGATCTCGATGAGATCTGCCGCAGTGACGTCCTGTTTCTCACCACCGCGATTTCATCGATCCCCGAGGTCGCCGGGAATATCGCCGGTCGCCTCGATCCGGCGACGGTGGTCATTGACACCTGTTCGGTCAAGCTGTACCCCCTGCAACAGCTGGAGCATCATCTGCCTGCCGGCCAGCCTATTCTGGGTACCCATCCCATGTTCGGCCCTGATTCCGCGGTTAACGGCATCGAGGGTCTGCCCCTGGTCATTACACCGTGGACCGCCGGTCAGGAGCTTACCGATGCCTGGCAGGAACGCTTCGTTCGGGCGGGGCTCCGGGTCCTGCGCATGAGCGCCGACGAGCACGATCACGAGGCGGCCCGCACCCAGGGAATCACTCATTTCATCGGCCGCTTCCTGTCGAATCTGGATCTCAAACCTTCGAAAATCGGCACGGTGGGGTATGAGAAGATATTCGACGTGATGGAACAGACCTGTAACGACCCCTGGCAGCTGTTTATCGACCTGCAGCGATTCAACCCCTACACCGCCGAGATCCGCCGTCGCATGACAGACAGCTTCGAATCCATGATCACCATCCTCGACGATGAGGAGTACTTGGACAGCGGGCGGACGAAATAGTACTATTACATCCATCTGAATGGAGGACCTATGTCAGACCTGAGAATCCGAACCATCGATGAGGGCAATCTCGAGACCGTTATCGCCGAGGATGTCCACTTCGAAGGCGAAATGACCCTCACAGACCCAATCCTCATCAAGGGTAAGGTAAGCGGTTCGGTTAAAAGCGGAAGCAACGTATATGTGAGCGAACAGGCGGAACTCGATACTGAGATCGACGCGCCCCTGGTCAGTATAAAAGGTCGGGTTTCCGGCGATATCCGGGCGAGAAATCGACTCGAGCTCTTCAAAACCGGTTCTCTCACCGGCAAGGTGAGCACCCCGGACCTGATTATCCAGAGCGGTTCGTTGTTCAACGGATCATGTGAAATGTCCCGCCGGGAAGAAGCTGAAGAATCTGGCGATCGTGGAGGGCAAGATGATCAAGGCCTTTGATGGTATGTTATCCCGCGCCTTTTTTCTCGGCGTAATGCTCTTGGTCCTCGGCTCAACACTGATGGCCCAGGAGCAGGAAGACGCGCTGGTGGCCTTCCGGGAGGGCCGTTATCAGGATGCGATCCGGATCACCAATGCGGAAATCGCCGCCTCGCCCGCTCGAATGGATTCCTATGCCGTGCAAGGCTGGACGCTGATGGCCCTGGGGCGTTGGGCCGATGCGGTGGACCTGGCTCAGCGGGGGCTTCAAATTGCCCGATATGATCACCGGCTCATAGCGATTATGGGCGAGGCCCAGTTCCGGCTCGGGAACAATCTCGCGGCCCTTCAGTACCTCCAGGAATATACCGCCATCCGCCCGGAGGGCGCGATTATCGGAGATGTATATGCCATCATGGCTGAGGTTCACGTGGCCATGAACGAATTCCATCACGCGGATATCGCCTTGAGCACATCGCTGTACTTCGGTCCGGGTAATGCTGAAAACTGGGCCCGTCTTGGTTTTATCCGCGAACAGGCAGGCAGCCCTGAGACTGCGCTTGCGGCGTATGAGCGGGCCCTGGAGCTCAACGGCAATCTCAGTGGCGCGGCCAGAGCCGCACAGCGCCTGAGAAGCGAAATCGGCGGATAAGCAAAAAATTAGTATTATAATTTCGTTAAAAACAGTCAGAAATAGCCGTCCCGTTACTCCGGAGGCGGTTTTTTTGATTGTGGGTAATTGTTTTGCTTTCTTGATGAGTTATACTGTATATACGATCCGCAGGCCCGTCTTAATCAACGCCGATCACGGCGCGGGCTGAAATATACTGGAGGTAAAAATGAAAAAACTTACGCTACTTCTGGTTCTGGTCATGATCGGCAGCGCGGCCTTCACCCAGCTCGATCCGTTTATGCCCCCGAACCCGATCACCTTCGCCCAGGGCGGCGCCTTTACGGCCAACGCCGAGGGCATGAACGCCTTTTTCTACAATCCGGCGGGCTTCCGCCATGACAACGGCGAACTGACCCTCACATCGGTGGGCGTCTATTCGCTGATCGACCGTTCGCTTCTGGACCTGGTGCTGTCCACCACCGGCGTCGCCAGCGGTGTGAGCCGGCAGAGCGAACTCGGTCTCCCTCCGGGATACGAAGAGCTGGAAGCGCTGGCTGCTGATCTTGTTAATGTATCCGACTGGTACAGCGGGCTCACAGTAGATGACCAGCAGCGTGTAATTGACGCTGCAATTGTCGAGATTGAATCAATTGATTCAGAACTTGCCGCCTCGCTCGGAGATACGAGCAACCTTACTCAGGAAGAGCTTATAGTCATCGTTTTGGAGTCTCCGATATTTGAAGATGGAGCGGATGGGGAAACGAACCTGACGAATATCCTTCAGGCTATGGACGGGGCTACGGTGGATGTGGCAGCTGGCGACTTGACAACTCAGCTCGGAGGTGTGGGTTGGGAAACCACCATGGACTCTAATGCGCGTGCGGCCAAAGAAACAATCCCCGGCGGCGAAATGCGTATCGGCGCCCTGGCCGGAGTGGCTTATACCGGAAACGGCATCGGCCTCGGTCTTTTCATCAATGCAGACGGAAGTTTCGATGGCGATACGATCCTCAATTCCAAGGGCCGGTTTATGACCTCGGTTTCCCTGGCCGGCGGACTGGCAATTCCCATTGGGCCCTTTACCGTAGGCGCCCAGGTACGTCCCACCATCCTCGGCTACACCGATATCTATCCGGCTGAACTGCTGCTTGGCGGCGGAGATCCTTCGGCGATCTTCGGTTCCGCGGTGTACACCGGTTTCTATCTCGGGGTGGACGCGGGGGCGCTCTACGACCTCGGTCCTTTCACCTTCGGTGTCGCAGTCAAGGATATCCTGCCTTTCGTCCAGTGGAGCAGTTATGCCAGCTTCGATGAGTACCTTGCGGGACTGCAGGGTGGACAGCTTCTCAGCCCGGAAAAGGTTGCCTCTCAGGATGGTCTATACAAGATCCCCTTTGCTAAGATCAACGTGGGCGCCCAGTTCCATCCTAATCTGGGTCCGCTGAACTGGATTGTCGACCCCCGGATAAACGTGGATATCCATGACGTTCTCGGATTTTTCCGCTACATCAACCAGGAGCAGAATCCCCTGGAAGCTGACAAAGCCACACTGGGCACGGGCTACGATATCCTGGAGCTTCTGCATATTGGTGCTGAAGCTGATTTCCTCGGCGGACTCCTGTCGGCCAGGGCCGGATTCTACGGGGATTATCTTACCGCCGGTATAGGTGCGCACCTGCTGTTCCTCGATATAAATGCTGCAGTCGGCGCGTCTGACCTCGGGGAAACCCCCGACGGCAACGTGGCCTTCCGTCAGCTAGGACTGTCCCTGGAAGTGGCTTTGCGCTTCTAAGTACAGGAACAGCAACAATTTGAAGCAATGGCGCCGGACTCGTTTTCGGCGCCTTTTTTTCTGGGATGTGTTGACATCAGATGTTAAACGCTGATATATTCCAGGCCCGTACGGCAAATGGTGGCGAAATTCGTCCTTGCCTGCGGTAATGGGCCGCTAGCTCAGCTGGTAGAGCAACGCCCTTTTAAGGCGTGGGTCACTGGTTCGAACCCAGTGCGGCTCAGGTTTCCGGTCGATTGGCCGACAACACGTCTCCTTCGTCTAGTGGTTAGGACACCGGGTTTTCATCCCGGCAACAGGGGTTCGAGTCCCCTAGGAGATGTATCCTGCCTGGCAGGAAAAACCCCGGCATGCCGGGTGGCGTACCGGCTTCCGCTCTGCGGAGTCCAACAAGTCTCCTTCGTCTAGTGGTTAGGACACCGGGTTTTCATCCCGGCAACAGGGGTTCGAGTCCCCTAGGAGATGTCAGGTAAAAAAGCATTTGAAAAAGTAAAAAAAAGGACTGGCATCTTGAACTGACCCCCTTGAAGTAGACACTTCGAGGGGGTTTTTCTATGGCCAGCAAAGGTCAGAAATTTCGCAAGCACACTAATGAGTTCAAGCTACATGTAGTGCACCTCAGACTTGTACAAAAGTATTCCCTGAGAACTGTTTGTCGTATCTACGGTCTCAATGTAACCGTCAATTTACCAGGCCCTGCACAGTCTGAGCTTTAGATGAAATAATTC
>CAWZYW010000230.1:0-4930 GCA_963966255.1 uncultured Salinispira sp.
GCCGGCATACGACATCCGCCTCGGTCTCGTGGGCTCGGAGATGTGTATAAGAGGCAGGTCCAGTGCGAAACCTGCGGAGGCAAGGGCGCCAAGCAGGGTACGGGCAAGAAGACCTGCCCGTCCTGCGGCGGCAGCGGGCAGGTACGCCGAAGCAGCGGATTTTTCTCCATCGCCTCTACATGCCCCAACTGCGGCGGCGAAGGGACCATTATCGAGAATCCCTGTAGCGATTGCCGGGGATCGGGTAGGGTGGACAAGCGCACCCGCATCAAAGTGACCATTCCCCCGGGCATTGAAAACGGCAAGAGGATAAATATCCCCGGCCAGGGCGATGCCGGCAAGAACGGCGGACCCGCCGGCGACTTGTATGTATTTATCAATGTCGAACCCCATGAATATTACGAACGGGACGGTGCGGATCTATACTGCGTGATTCCAATTGATTTCGTCCAGGCCAGTCTGGGAGCGGAAGTCACCGTGCCCACTCTGGAGGATAAGCGGGTAAAACTGAAAATTCCCGCGGGAACCCAGAACGGTAAAATTCTCAGGCTCCGAAATGAAGGCATTCCCCATCTGAACAATGCGAACCGTCGCGGTGATCTGTACATCAAGATACAGGTGCGAACCCCTGACAAGCTCAGCTCAAAGGCCAAAAATCTGCTGAAGGAAATCGGCGAGCTCGAAGGCACCGAAAGCGCGCCCCGGCCGGTTCCCCTGCGCGAACTGTAAAGGCCCAAGGTCTGGAAAAGGCCCAATCGTTCAAGGATTGGCCGGTCCATGCCGATGAAGAAGACGGGACAGTATGTCCCGTCTTTTTTTATCGTCGGACAATATCCCAGGAGTTCCCATGGTTAAAAATACTGCATTTATGCGGGCAATCATGATTCTGATCACCGCAGCACTCTTGAGTACTTTCGCTTTCAGCGCAAATCCGCATCCGAGCCTGGATAATATCGGCCTGTATCACCCGCTTCACGAAGAACTGTCTTTTGACCCCCTCGACTACGGCGAAGGCTGGATCGTCAGTGATGAAAATGATGACGGGATGGTGGATTACGGAATCTACTTTGATGACGAAGGAATCAAGGTGTTTGAAGCAGTGGATTTCGATAAAAACGGGCAGATGGACGATTTTTATTTCTATGAGGATGGAATACTCGTGCGCCAGGAAATCGATCAGAATGGCGATGGCATGATTGATCTCTGGGTTTACGTGAGCGAGGGTGTGTACATCGAAGGTTACGAGCGGGACAGCGACTACGACGGCCGGATAGACGTGGTAAAACTTTATGGCGCCGCAGAATAATCTGTTATATGCACTTCATGATATCGAGGAATATCTCCGGAGCCTCAAGGGCAAGGCTTCTTCATCGGCCAGGCTGTCCTATTCCGACGCGGTAAATCGCCGGGAAAAAGAGATATTGGCCTTAGCCGGACGGAAAAATCTCCGATGCGATCGGATAAGTGACGAGGCGTTTTTCCGTGCTGCAGCGGTGCTCGGTGATCCGGCTCCCAAAGGATTGAGGCATATTCTTCTGGAGCTGCCATCCAGTGCTCTGGATCATGCCTCTGCAGCAGCCGACCTGAAAGATATTTTATCCGGGGCTGAATCATCCTCGCTGATCCTTCTGCTCGACGGCATAACCGACCCGCACAACCTCGGAGCCATCCTTCGCTCCGCCAACCTCTTCGAAGTGGATGCCGTGGTGCTGCCGAAACGCCGCTCGGCCCAAATCAATGATACGGTGCGCCGGGTTTCGGCGGGCGCATCCCATCATACCCCGGTTTTGTATGTTCCGAATCTGGTGCGAACCATCGAGGAAATGAAAGAAGTCGGCTATTGGGTGTTTGCTGCGGATCTTGGCGGACAGCGCCCTGACATGCAGAAGCTCACAGGCAAAACCGCGCTGATTATGGGCAGCGAAGGCAGCGGACCCGGCAGGGAAGTGCTTAAACATGCCGATGGAATCATCACCATTCCCACGGGTGGCCAGATAGATTCGTTTAACGTATCGGTTGCCGCGGGAATTTTATTGTATGAGATTCGCCGTCAGGCTGCATTTCAATACACGCAGGGCTCGAGCTCATAGGCCGGGTCAACATCGAAAGCGCTCCCGGATCGGGAGCCGCTGTTTATGCCGAGGGACCGATTTCCCGATTGCCGAACACCCGGTTCCCGATATCTTTCCGGTACCAGGCTCCCTTGAATTGTATTGAGGCGGCCAGTTCATAGCTTCGATTTCTCGCCTTAAGAAAATCCCGTCCGGTTCCTACCGCGGCGAAGCAGCGGCCGCCGCCGGTGAGTATGTTCCCTTCGGCTTCAACGGTTCCGGCGTGGAAAAGCTGATAATTCGGACCGGCGGGGACCCTCCCCAAATCGACGGGAATTCCTTTTTGATAGATTCCCGGATAGCCTTCCGCGGCGACCACAACGCAGAGGGACTGGAGCTCCGACATCCTGATTTGATGTTCCCCGAGGGTCCCTCCCGCCACCGCCTCGAACAGATTACAGAAATCATTCTCTATCAGGGGAACCAGGGCCTGGGCCTCCGGATCGCCAAAACGCACATTGTACTCCAGCACTTTGGGTCCGCTTTCAGTTATCATCAGTCCGAAGTACAGTATGCCCCGATAATCGATCCCGTCGGCCTCCAGGCCGGAAAAGGTCGGCCTGACGATTTCTTCTTCGATCCGAGGCATAAGATTGGCTTCAAACCAGGGTACCGGACAGACGACTCCCATGCCGCCGGTATTGGGCCCGCTGTTATTTTCACCGGCCTTTTTATAGTCCGCCGCCTCAACCAGGAGGCGATACTGTTTTCCGTCGCTGAGGGCGAACAGGGATATTTCATATCCCCTGAGATATTCCTCGACCACAACCGGGCCTTCGCCGATATGTTCCAGGGCGAACTTACGAGATTCTTCCGCTGAGTCACTCTCCAGTACGCCTTTTCCCGCGGCCAGCCCGCTCTTCTTAATAACCAGCGGATACGTCGCCTTCGAGAGATAGGCTTCCAGCTCTGCTGCTTCGTCAAATATTCGAGCCTCAGCGGTGGGAATATTATGACGGAGCATAAACTCCTTGCTGTAGGCCTTACTCGATTCGAGGCGGGCACCCTCGGCGCCGGGGCCGACGCAGAGGATATTCCGGCGACGTAATTCGTCGGCCAGTCCCATCGAAAGAGGAACCTCCGGGCCGATGAAAACCAGATCGATATCGTGCTCTTTCGCGGCGGAGCAGATACCCTCCAGGTCATCGGAGGACAACCCATCGAGATTTCGGGCGAAGGAGGCGGTTCCCGCATTCCCGGGGGCGCAGAAGATCCCGCTGTGCCGGGTGCTTTGAGAAAATTTCCAGGCGATTGCGTGCTCCCTCCCGCCATTGCCCACTATTAATACTTTCACTGAGATCCTCCGATGATTTCCTGTAACGGCTTAGCTTGTGCACAAAAGCTTGTTGACGATATGGTTTCCACGGTTTCCATAGGAGCAGCAAGCGGAATGCTCGATTCTTCCGGTAAAATCCAGGCACATAAACATGTTACCCGGCACAGAACCCACCATGTTGACCGGCGTATGCAGGCCGGTCCTGTCGAGCTTATTTGTCCAGTAGCGTCGCCACGGTCCTATGGTACCAGAAATGCTCCAGTTCATGAATACGGGTTTCGGCTTCTTCCAAATTCGAGACCTCGCTGCGATGGAACATCTGCTGCACGATGAGCGCACCGCTGTCCATCCCCTCGTCGACGTAGTGGATGCTGATGCCGAGGTAATCGTCGGAGCTTTCCCAGCTTCGGCGGATTGAATCGATTCCCGGATGCCGCGGAAGGAGGGATGGATGGATATTGATGATCCGGTCTTGGTACTCCGCGATAATTCTCGGAGTAAGTAGCCTCATGAATCCTGCCAGAACCAGCAGCTTCGGGGCGTAGGGTTCCAGCTCTTCGATGATTTGCGCCTCTACTTCCTCAGGGGTTCTATCCCGGTACGGCGCGTAAATGATATCTATTTCCTGATCCCGGGCATATTCCTGTCTTCCGGCGGCTTTTCGATCGCAGACCAGCACGGCCACCCGATGAGGCCCCCGGGCCTTGAGCTCACGGTGCAGAACCTGAAAATTACTGCCCCTGCCGGATGCGAAAACCGCGATGTCAGCCACTTATCAGCTCTCCGACCTCGAGGATGGCAATCTCCCGGCTAGCGGCGCGTTCCTTCAGGGTTTCGGCCTGCTCCCGGCTTACGACCATAACGATGCCGAGGCCCATATTGAACACCCGGCGCATTTCAGCCTCCGGGATTCCGCCGTCGTTTTCCAGGGTGAGAAAAATATCCGGGACCGGCCAGTCCCAGCTAAAAGATGCCTTTATCCCGTTCGGGATGACCCGGGCTACATTTCCCTCGATACCGCCGCCGGTAATATGCGCCGCCGCCTTAATCGCCCCGGTCTCCAGGAGAAACGAAAGCTCGTCAACGTAAATTTTGGTGGGAGTGAGAAGCGCCTGCCATGCTTCATTGTTCCTTTCATCGAGTACTTTTCTGGCCAGCGACAGGCCGTTGGAATGGATTCCCGTGGAGGGAAGGGCAAGGAGTTTGTCTCCGACGCGGATTTTCTCGTGCCGGGGAAGCAGGGCCGATTTGTCTCCCACTCCGACGCAGAATCCCGCCAGATCAAAATCGCCGGATCCGTACAAATCGGGCATTTCGGCGGTTTCACCTCCCGCCAGCGTACATCCCGCCTGCTCACAACCGGCGACGATGCCGGTCATCAGCGCCTGTAACAGCTCTTCGTCAAGATGTCCGCAGGAAATATAGTCCAGGAAAATCTGGGGTTTCACGCCCGCGACGATCAGATCGTTGACACACATGGCCACCAGGTCGATCCCCAGGGTGTCGAATTTTTTCAGTTTCTGCGCAACCAGCAGTTTGGTTC
>CAWZYW010000231.1:0-4898 GCA_963966255.1 uncultured Salinispira sp.
CGGAGATGTGTATAAGAGACAGCTCATCCGACGCTCAGCGGGGCCAATGACGCCAAAGTCGCGGGTTTGATCGCAGGCCAGGAATACCCGGTTATGAACAATGACATCCGGCCCGGCTTCGCCGACGGTTTCGCCGCTTCGGCCGGCGAAGGGGCCCGGGTGGAATTCCGGGTTCTGGGAAACTGGTTCGATGCGGAAAAGGCCCGGGAACTGGCCGACTCCATTATCAGGCAGGAAGGAGACGTTATTCTGGCCATCGCCGGAAGCGGTAACCAGGGAGTGGTGGCCGCCGCAGAGAGCGCCGGTACCTACGTGCTCTGGTACGACTCCCCGGGCTATGAGTACGCCCCGGGTACGGTGCTCGGCTCCTCGCTGGTGAATATCGATGTTCTCACCGCGGAGATGCTCGCCCTGGCGATCGACGGTGAGCTGGACTACGGATCAACCCGCTATCGGGGCATCGCTGAGAATGCGGTGGATTACGCCCGTCAGGAAACGGAATATCTGCAGTTCGTGCCGGAAGACATCCGTGCGGCCATGGACGATCTGATCGACGCAGTGAAAAACGGCGAACTTGTGCTCGGAAGTGATAACTGAATCGCCCTTCGCAATAGATAATATATCATATACCTACAGCGGAGCCGAACGGGCAAGCGTTGCTGAGGTCAGCCTCGACGTGTTCCCCGGTGAGCTGCATCTGCTCATCGGGGAAAACGGCGCCGGCAAGAGCACCCTCGCAAAGGTCATTCACGGCCTGCTGGAACTCCAGGAGGGTGAAATTCGCCTTCCAGCCAGCCTCTACCTGCCCCAGCACCTGCTGAGCTATGCCGAGACGGATTTTTCAGAATATCTCTGGCTGTATTTCAGCTGGAAAAATTCCCAGGTTCCCCGTTGGAGCCGGCCAACAACCCGTAGGAGGATTCTCGCAGAGGCCTTGAACAAGGGACTCGGAAGGGAAATTGATGCTTCGATACTCGACGAGGCCGTGGCCCGGGTAAGCACCAATATTCTCCATTTATACGTCAGCATCCTGTTATTGAGCCGCAGCGATCACCGCCTGTTTCTCCTGGACGAACCCACGGCGGTGCTCTCAGATGCCGAGGCCAGACTGCTTTTTCAAGCCATATCCGCGGCTACGGCCCGGGGGGCTGCGGTGATCATGATTACCCACCGCATCGGCGAAGCGCTGGAGCACGCCCATCGAATCAGCGTCATGCGGCGTGGCCGAATTTCCGGCCAGGGGCCCGCAGGGAATTTCCCCGACGCCCAGTCGATTCATCCGCTTATGTTCGGCCAGGATCTGCGCGAAAACCCGGATTCCGCGTTAAATACATCCGCTGGCCCGTCGGAGGACGGAATCCCTGCGTTGTTCGAAATAAAATATCTGTCGGCCGACTTTCCCGATCTCTGTTCCCTGAAGGATGTATCCCTGTCACTTAAGCCCGGGGAAATCCTTGCGGTAAGCGGTATTCGCGATGAGGGCCTGGAGCAGCTGGAGCGGCTGTTTTCCGGGCGGATCAGCCGTTTTCGGGGCAGCGCAGAGTTTCGGGGGCAGCCGGTGGATCTTGCGCAACCCTCAGCCCTGCGAAAAATCGGAGCCGGCATCGTGCCGAGCCAGAGAAAGCGATACGGTGCCGCGCTGTCCGCCAAAGCATGGGAAAATATCGGAATAAGCATGCGAGATGAAGACCGGCAGGGATTCCGTCGATCTCCGATGAGCCCCAGGCGCCGGTTCAAGGATCGGGTTCTCCGGCGCTACGAAGGATTGGAGCTGAATCTGGATGTCCCGGCTTCCAGCTACTCCGGGGGGATGCTTCAGCAGCTGATCGTTAACCGTGAGATTTCAATCGGCAAAGAGCTGCTGATCCTTTCCAACCCCGGCTGGGGCCTTGACCCGCAGCATCGGGAGCGGATTTACGAACTGATCCGCAGCAGTGCCGCCGGCGGCGCTGCCGTTCTGCTGATCAGCTCGGAACTTGATGAGGCCCTGGAGCTGGGACACCGGCTGGCCTGCATCAGCGACGGCAGACTGTTTTACCCTGCAGATTCTGTCAGGGCTTCCCGCACTGCAATAGAATCGGTGTTCCTCGGGCAATGGGAGGGGGTCGAACATGCGTAAAGCCATCCTCCCCCTTTCCCTTTCAGTCCTGCTCGCGGTAATTCTGATTTCCCTGGGAACCGATCAGGTTTTTCTCGCCCTCAGGGCCTTTTTTATCGCGCCGCTGAGCAATCCCTTTTACCTGACTTCGATGATATCCCTGGCTTCCCTGCTTTTACTCAGCGGAAGCGGTATCTCCCTTGCCTTTTCCGCCGGATCGTTCAACCTCGGAGGCGAAGGACAGAGTTACGCCGGCGGCCTGGCTCCGGCGTTTCTCATGCTCCTGATGGGAAGCAGGATGGAAGCCTGGATGGCTCCGTTGATCCTGCTTCTTGGGATCCTCACCGCCATGCTGGTTTCCGGCGTTCAGGGCTGGGCGGCAGCTGAATTGAAAAACCGGCTTTCCATCGATCCCTTGATCAGCACATTCCTGCTCTCCTCCGCTCTGCTGCCCTTTATGGACAGCCTGATCATCGGTCCCTTGCGAGATCAGGAAAGCAACCTGCTGAGCATGCCCCGGATCCCTGAATTCCTGCGTCTTCCCGCCCTGCCATCCCTGCCCCGGATTCATCTGGGCATTCTCCTTTCCCTGGCGGCATGGGCTGCGGTGATGCTCTGGTATCACCACAGCCGACGGGGTTTCGAAGTAAAAATGGCCGGAGCGAATGCGGATTTCGCCCGATTTATGGGACTGCCGGTGGGACGGCTTCTGTCTCTGGTGATGATCGTGAGCGCAGCGCTGCACGGTCTTGCGGGATTTATCGCCCTGGTGGGGGTCCAGCACGCGGCGGTGGTGGGATTCACCGCAGGCATCGGCTGGAACGGCATCGCCGTCAGCCTGATCGGGGGTAACCGGCTTCGCAATCTTCCGGTGAGCGCCTTGATCTTCGCGTACCTCATCACCGCCTCCAACGCGGCCATGGTTTTCACCGATTTCAGTTTCGAACTGTCTACGGTGATTCAAGCCAGCGTGTTCCTTCTGATTTCCGTGGATTTCGCCTGGCGCCGGAACGGATTCGCGCTGCTGAAGTCGCGGCTTTTCCCAACCTCCGGGGAGGCGCTGAAATGAATGCACTGGTGAATATCCTGCTGCAGACCGCACCGCTTTACATCGCCGCCCTCGGCGGACTGTTCAGCGAGCTTGCGGGCCGGCTGAACATCGGACTGGAGGGGGCCATACTCTTCGGAGCGTTTTTCGCATCCATAGCCTTCCGGCTGTTCGCGGATCCCCTTATGGGGATGATCGCCGCCCTCGCCGCCGCTGCCCTGGCCGGAAGCATGGCAGGGGGAATCACGGCCTGGCTGAGCATTTCCCGACGGGCGAATGTCTTTATCGTCGGACTCGGGGTGAACCTGCTGGCATGGGGCCTGATACCCCTTCTGAGCCAGGCCTTCGCCGGATCCAAGGGGGTTATCAACCTCGGAGTGGACAGCGCCTTCCAGGACGGAGCCGCCCTCGTCGGCTTGTTTGCCGCCATCACCATAGGCCTGGGATGCATCCTGTATTTGAGCTATCACCATTCCGGATTGCGTCTGAGGAAAATTCATCTCGACGAATACAGCGCAAGAATACAGGGAACCGATGTGGCAAAATACCAGTTTCGCAGCCTGGTATTTTCATCCACCCTCTCGGCGTTCGCCGGGGGCATTATCGCCCTGCATCTGGGAAGCTACGTTCCGAATCTCAGCGCCGGCAAGGGATGGATCGCTCTGGTCATCATCTACCTGGGCAACCGGCGCCCGGTACCTATGCTGATCGCCAGCGTGTTTTTCGCCATAAGCCAGCTGTTCGCCAATGAGGCCCAGCGTTTTATCTCCGCTCCGGGCATCCTCATCGGTCTGCCCTACCTGCTCACCCTAATCGCCCTGATTCTGTACAAGCTCATCCAAAAGTCATTGGCGGAGCGCAAACATCGATGATGGTAAATTTTTCATAAGCTCATCGTAATTTTTTCCGAAAACTATGGTTTTTGGTAAATATTACCTATTTTCTCAACTTTTTCTGGCCGTATTCCCCATCCAAAGCTATCATGATGAACAATGACAGTTCAGAATTTTACGAATTCGGAGGCCAGATGGATTATTCCCAGTTCAATCCCGTCAGCGATGATCCGGTAAGCATCTTATGTCCCGACTGCACCTTCCTGGACGGCGATGGCGAATCCCTCGGCGGCGATAAGGCAGTGGAAGCGTACCGCCAGATGTTTTTCGCCAGGGAGGCCGATATCATGGCGGTCAGTTTCCAGCGCCAGGGGCGGATGTTCACCTACCCGCCGAATATGGGGCAGGAAGCGATAGCCGTGGCGGCGGGTATGGTCATGAAAATCGATGACTGGCTGGTGCCCTCGTTCCGGGAGCTGGGGGCCTGGCTCGCCCGGGGCGTGCGCCTGAGGGACGTGTTCCTGTTCTGGAGGGGCCATGAGGATGCGTTTATCTATCCCGACGCGCCGCGGGTATTTCCCGTGGCGGTGCCCATTGCCAGCCAGATCCCCCATGCTGCCGGACTGGGTTATGCCATCAGGAAAAAGCAGGAAGATGCCCGGGTGTTCACCTTCGTGGGCGACGGGGGAACCAGCGAGGGCGATTTCCATGAGGGAATGAACTTCGCGGCAGTCTGGCAGGCTCCGCTGGTATGCGTAATCCAGAACAACCAGTTCGCCATATCGGTACCCCGGGAAGAAGAAGCCAACAGCCGGACTCTGGCGTCCAAGGCCCTTGCTTACGGGATGCCGGTAGTGCGGGTGGATGGCAGCGATGTGTTCGGCATGTACGACGTGTTGCGCTGGGCGAGGAATTATGT
>CAWZYW010000232.1:0-4888 GCA_963966255.1 uncultured Salinispira sp.
TGGATGGTCGATTAAAGGGACTGATGGAAGCCGGCGCAGCATTAGGTCTTGGCAAAGCAGGTAAATTCAGAACTATGCACAAGGAACTCGAAATGAAAATCGATGCTATGGAAAAGCAGCTTCAAGCCGCCGAGACTCCGGATGGCCAAGACGATCATTGATTGCCCGGGCTATCCGTCGGCACCATCCTCGGGAAATAAATCGAGAAAAAGCATGGTGGAACCAGAGGCCGCCATACTCAGCAGAAGAACGTTCAGCACCGGAACAAACAACAATAACTGCACCGCCAGACCAAATCCGAGAGATACCCCGGGATTTTTTCCCATAATGCGAAGTCTGGATGAAAAAGAAATATAGCGACGATTTGCCGGCATACCGGTGTACTCAACGGCGAGCATGTACCAGCTGAATACCGCCGAAATCAAAACAAATAGCATGTTCCCAAGCAGAGGCAGTAGATTGAGGGGCATCAGCAGCAGATTACCCGCAAGGGTTAATCCGAGAATCCGCAGGGCATCACCGAGACCGAACAACGCCGCCCGAAAAAACCCGCCAAGTCCCCTTGGCGTTGGAACGCTTCCGACCAGGGCTTTCTCGGTCTTTTCACTGATAAGGTCTAGAAACGGCGCGGCCAGCGCCGGAGCCAACATGACATATAGCAGAAAGCTTAAGCCAGCAAACAGAAGAAAAAAGATTACTTTCAGCGAAGCCCTCAGCGCCGTCAGGAGCCCGCCGAGAAAACCGGCGGCGCTGATATCACCACTCCAGATCGCATCCCTGAGGGGCCCCGCGAGACGGAAGCCCAAAACCAGCATGAAGATAAACAGGCCAAGGGCGATCACGGCGGGAATAACAGCAAGATGCCAAAGGCGATTCTTACCCAATATCCCGATGGACTGGAACGGGTAGGAAAATCCGCGGATAAATGCGTTCATCATATCACCCTCTTTCTGCATGAATCACCGGCGCTCGGAAAACAGGATGATATATCCGGTATCAGCCGTTTTCGGGGCACCTGGCATGGTAAATAAAAAACGCTCCTCTGCCAAAGGCAGGGAGCGCATATATGTGCAAATCAGGACATCTTACCAGCGGTAATGGGCGAACGCCTTGTTGGCCTCGGCCATCCGGTGGGTGTCTTCCTTCTTTTTGAAAGCACTACCGGTGTTGTTGTATGCGTCGATCAGCTCGGCACTCAACTTCTGCGCCATGCTCTTTCCGCTTCGCCCGCGGGCTGCAGCGATGACCCAGCGCATGGCCAGGGCTTCCCGGCGGCTCTCGCGGATCTCGACGGGTACCTGATAGGTTGAACCGCCGACCCGGCGACTCTTCACTTCGATAACCGGTTTTACGTTTTCCAGAGCCTTGAGGAAAACCTCGACAGGCTTGGCATCGGTAACCTTCTCTTCAATGGTTCCCATGGCATCGTACATGACCCGGGTAGCGGTGGACCGCTTGCCATCGAGCATCATCCGCTTGATAAACTTGGTCAGTACGGTTGAGCCGTAACGGGTATCAGGCAGAACGGGTTTCTTAGGTGCAATTCTTCTTCTTGGCATCTCGTCCCTCCCCTAGGCCTTGGGCTTCTTCGCACCGTACTTGGAGCGACCCTTGCGACGGCCATCGACACCCAGGGTGTCCTTAGCGCCGCGGACGATGTGATACCGGACACCCGGAAGGTCCTTGACCCTGCCGCCGCGCATCAGGACCACCGAGTGTTCCTGGAGGTTATGGCCGATACCGGGGATGTAGGCGGTAACTTCGATACCGTTACTGAGGCGCACACGGGCGACTTTTCGAAGAGCCGAGTTCGGCTTCTTGGGGGTAACGGTCATTACGCGGGTGCAAACCCCGCGCTTCTGGGGACAGGACTGCAGTGCAGGAGACTTGGTCTTCTTCAGCGTGGTCTTGCGCCCTTTTCGGATAAGCTGATTGATAGTGGGCATTTGAGCTTACTCCTTCTTTGGTCCCGACCGGAACGCGGGCAACGCCTCGCGATGGAATCCGGCGGTCCGTCAGACTCAATCCCCCCACTGGATTTCCGTAGTGCGGACATCACTGGAAGGGCTGACGAAAATAAAACCGCTGATGTTGAACAAAGAGGTAAATCGGCAGCGGTTCCGTAACATACCATTCCTCCACACCGGGGTCAAGGGGTATGGGTTTTACATCTGATGACATGGACCGTCGGATATGTTAGTTTCATCGGGTACCCAGATCCGAATATGGAGAATCGATGAAACAATTACGCCACCTGGCAACGCTTATGCTGCTTATATCGTTTTTTTATATTGGCTTCATGTGCCAGCGCCCCGGACTCCGCTTCGGGCCCTGACGTCGCGGATACCCCCCGGGAAACTGCGGAACCCGCAAAGCCTCGGGACTCAGCAGCTCCGGAATCCCAAAACGAAACATCGCAAGCTTCCTACGTGGAAGGCTTTCTCAGCCTCGCTGATCTCGGCCCAACTTTCAGCCGATACAGCATGGAAGAGCTCGGCATGGACGACAGCATCTTCGGCGAACAGAATGAATTGCTCAGTTCGGGCATATTTCTCAACCCCCTGGAATTCCAGTTCGTTATGGAATTCGTCTTCAATACCGATGATCCGATGACCCGGGCGGGATTCACCATTCTCTCGGATAATCCAGAGCTTTTCGCCGCCAGCTTCGCATATGGTTTTAGCGAGGATGCCCGGATTATCAAACAGCAGCAACTCTCGCGGCTAAAAGGCGACGGCGGCGGCATGGAATTCCTCATCGAAACCTCGGAAGCCCGGTTCCGCATAGAAATTGCCATCATAAACGGACAGGAGTTCAGCGTATTGCTGATGAACATGTATCTTGACGGAACAAAAGCGGAGTTTTCCATATACCAGTTATATGATCTGATTTATGATCAGCTCCCCATCTAAAACCACGGAAATCCGGGTGCTCCGGCATCTCGTTCCCGCTATTTAAGCATTTCCTCGAAGCCGAAGCCTTCCTGCTCTTCACTCCGGTCGGTAGCCGGCGGGGGCGGGGGGCTGATACGATCAAGTTCGACCAGGAGGTCGCCGGGAATGCGGTACTCCGCCGCCGCCAGGGAAGCCGCCAGCTGTTCGCGGTTTCGGGCGCCGATGATGGGAGCGGTAATTCCGGGCCTGTCCTTCACCCATGCCACCGCAAGGGTAACCGGATGGACGCCGGCTTCCCGGGCCAGTTCGCTGAAGTCCTCGGCAACCTTCCAGAAGCGGGGCTGGCGATAGCGTTTTTTATACATTTCATTTTCCGCCAGGCGGCTTCCCACCGGCCGTTTATCGCGAGTGAATTTTCCCGAAAGCAGACCTCCTCCCACCGGACTGTAGCTCAGGACTCCCAGACCCTCAGCCTCTGCCATGGGCAGCAGCTCCACTTCCGCCTTGCGCTTTACCAGATTATACATAGGTTGGAGACAGTGCGCGGGGGACAGCTGTTTGAGGGCGGATATGCCGAGGGCCTTTTGAACCTGCCAGGCTGCGAAATTGCTGAACCCGATGTAGAGGATATCCCCCCGGCGGCGTATGTCTTCCAGCGCCCGGAGGGTTTCCTCCAGATTGCTTCGGTGGTCGAATTTATGCAGGAAGAAGATATCAACGTAATCGCTTCCCAGGCGCTTCAAACTGTCGCGGACGGACTTGAACAGATGAAGGCGGGAGGAGCCCCTCTCATTCTGACCGTCGCCCATGGGGAAGTATGCCTTGGTGGTGATTACCACTTCGTCCCGCATGTCCTTGATCAGTTCACCGAGAATAGTTTCGGAGGTGCCCTTCTGGTACACATTTGCACAATCAAATGCATTAATTCCCGCCTCAAGGCAGTCCTCGAACATTCCCTTCGATTCCCCGAAATCAGCATCGCCGCCGAAGCTCATGGTACCGAAACACAATGAAGAAATCCGTACGCCGGTCGTTCCCAGATATCTATATTCCATATCCGCATTATATGATGGAACAACATTCATGACCATCAAAGTCAGGCGCGGGGATCTCCCGTTTCGATCCCTTCGGGGAAATTTGCCCGGGAATATGCGCACAAACTATACTATGGCGTATGCGCAAGCGATACCGTCTGATACCGGTTCCATCCACGATCTTTTTCCTACTTCTGCTCGGCTGCGGCATGGGCCCATTACACGCCCAGGACAGCGGCGGCAGCACCCTGGATGCGAATGCGATTCCAATGTTATATGACGAAGACGGAAATCTTTCGCTGGCGGAAATCATGCAAATGGATATCAATGACTATCCGCTGCGGGCCGATGCTCTGGCGGGATACCGGCGGGGCAACGTCTGGCTGCGTATAGAATCCGGCATGCTCGATCCCGGCGGGGGCTACCTGTTTGAAGAGTACGGTGTCGACGAGATTGAGTTATTCATCCCCTGGGCCGACGGCGGATACGACTCACGGGTAAGCGGCTGGGCCAGACCGACATCGAGCCGCGCCCTGCCCATTCGACACACTAACTTCGCCATTCCGGCAGAAAGCATTGCATCCGGGCGCCCGGTCTTCCTGCGAATGGCGAGCAACAGCTCAATGCAGACCTCACTCATTTTTCGGACTGCTCTGGAGCTCGAGGCCTTTCATCGAAATGATACCTGGCTCCTGGGTCTGTTCTACGGAGTCTGCCTGGGATTTCTCTTTTTATAACGTGTTTTTCGCTATCGTCCTGCGAAATCGGGCGCAGGTGATTTTCCTGGCATATCTGGTAACCAGTATCCTGGTGTTCGCCTATAATAACGGGATCGGCTCTGTCCTTCTCTGGCCCCGGACCCCGGTGATCAACCATCAATCCCTGATCCTGATCACGCCGGTCACCCTGATCTCTGTCTCTTATACACATCTGACGCTGCCGACGATCTACTCTGTGTAG
>CAWZYW010000233.1:0-4874 GCA_963966255.1 uncultured Salinispira sp.
CAGAGCTGCTAATACTGTCCTTATCCGATCATGAATCCAGGTCATCTCAGTGATTCCCGCTATCTCGCTACGGACAAGTCCCGTCACATGCTGGACAAGATATGCTCCTTCGTCGAAGATCCGGTGGTTTCCCTGTCGGCCTGGGGGGAACCGGCCATGCATCCGGATCTTCCCGCCATCCTGAAAGAAGCCGCTGAAAGGAAGGGGGTCCGCTACCTCATCGAAACCTCGGGAATCGGATGGAGCGAAGAAGCCCGTGCCGCCCTTGCAGCTTTCGCCCCGGGAAGCCTGGATGTAATCGTCAGTCTCGATGCGTTGGATCCCGGTCTGTATCAGCAAATACGGGGGAACGGTCATGACCTGGCTATGGCCTTTATCAATTCGGTTGCCCCAGACCTGGGGGCATCGCTTCACGTGCAGGCCGTGCGCATGGGCGAGAACGAGGAACATCTGATGACCTTTCACCGACATTGGAAGGATAAGGGCATCAATTTTATCATTCAGAAATTTTCGGACCACGGCGGCATGCTTGCCGATCGGAAGGTTACGGACCTGGCGCCGCTGCATCGTCATGCCTGCTGGCACGTGAAGCGCGACCTGGTGGTAACCCTGGACGGCGAATGCTACAGCTGCTCCACCCACAGCGCAAACAAGGACTTCAGTTTGGGCAACCTGCTTACCGATGATATTGATAAGATATGGGCCCGGGGTGAAGAGTTGTACGCATCACATCTCAGTCAATCCCTGCCGGATATCTGTACGAAATGTGATGAATGGTACACGTTTAACTTCTGAGAAGTCTGAAAATTATACGGTTCTCGGCCGCGGGCCCGATTCCTCCCTCCTGAAAAAAAGCCGGCCGGTCTCGCTGGTCAACATAATCCGGGGACGCAAGTATCAACGTCTGGAAGATATCCGCCATCTCGCTTCCCTGAATTACTTCGATACCATCGTCATGCTGCCCCGTGACAATGCCCTGCCGTACGAGGAACTGGTCTCCGAATTTCCGAATCTCAGGCTTTTTCTTTTCGATCCGCCGCTGCTCGAGCCCCGGCGCAGCCCCGGGACTCTTATTAATCTGGGCATTCGGGAAGCCGCCGGCGAGGTCGCCCTGTTCTGCTGGGGCGGTACGGGAGTCAGCATCAGCCAGGAAGCCGTGGCGCAGCTGCGAAGCTCGGTGCTCTGCTATGTACCCCAGTTGAGAAAGCCCGGCGGCGGACTGCTGCCAAGCATGTTCGTTCCCGCCGGTCAGAGCGAAGGCGCATCTGCAGCGCCGATCAAACCGGTGCCGGTAATTCCCGACGGAAGGGAAAACGAGAGCCTGTTTCCCCCTGATTACCTGGGCCTGTACATCAAAGAACGCTTTACCCGGGTCGGTGGATACGATGAAAGTTTCTCCAATCCGTATTGGCAGAAGCTGGAATTCGGCTACCGGAGCCGTTTATGGGGTGAGCGCATCGCGTATCTGCCGGGTTTCCGGGTGGATTATCACAACGAACCGGAAGTCGAAGAGAGTACTCCCGACGAAGATTATCTCAGGCTCTATTTGCGGACACAGGCGATCAGATACACCGGAGACCGGGCGCAGCTTCCGGCGGGGCGTTTCTGGGCATATTACCGGGCGGGAAACAGCAACCTGTTTCAGGCATGGGAGCGTTTCGCCGGGGAACGCCGCTGGGTGAAAAAGCACCGATACCATTACCGATTCGACCTGCGCCAGCTGGTCGAACTGTGGGGAGAGGAATAATATGAGCGAACAGACCGGCCGCGGGGTATTTCTCCAGGCCAGATTGGGATCCCAGCGTCTGCCCCACAAGATCCTCCTCGACCTGGGCGGTAAAACCGTTCTGGAACAGTGCATGGCCCGATTGAACCTGGTTGACGCCGATTATCGGGTGGTTCTCACCGATTCATACAGTTACGATGTGCTGAACCGGATCTGCCAGCGCAATCCCGGCTGGGATTGCTTCATGGGCCCCGCCCAGGACGTGCTCGCCCGCTACGTTTTTGCCTCACGTCACTTCGCGGTCGATACGGTGATCCGCGCCACTGCGGATAATCCGCTGGTAAGTTATGATCTTGCGAATATGCTGATCGATCAGCAGCTCCAGGAACCGGCGGATTATCGGGCTCAGACCGGCATGCCCTACGGCACCGGCGTGGAACTGATCCGCAGCGCCGCCCTGGAACAGGCATTTGTTGAATCCATGGATCCATTCGACCGCGAGCATGTCTGTCCGTTTATTTACAACAACGCCGATCGTTTTTCGGTAATCCGCAATAGCGCTCCCGAAGCCTATCTCCATGCGGATTTGCGCCTCACTCTGGACACCGAGGAGGATTATCGCTTCCTGAAATCCCTGTATCGGCATTACCCGCTGGCAAACCTCCCCAGGCTATCCGAGCTGATAAAAAGCATGTATTCTGTGGCGGTATGAGCTACACGCTTCTCATTCCCTCTCATCGATCAAGCGATGGGGCGGGACATGTACATCGCATGATCCGCCTGCTTCAGCAAAGCTCCGGTTCCCGGCTCTACGTGCCTCAAGATCAAAGGGAGGAGTTCCTCTCGCGCTTTCCCGCTATGGATGCTTCGCGGGTGGTTTCGCAGATCATCAATCCCGACCTCATCGTCCTCGACGCCCCCTGGCTTGAAGCGCAGCGGATGCGTCGATTGCTGCGACGGGCGCCGGTAGTCGCCATCGATCCCGGCGGAGCGGCCAGATCCATGGCCAGTTATGTCATCGATACCCTGCCGTACCCAGGTGACCGGATGCATGAAGAGTACTTCGCGTGGGCCATGGCGGCGTCTGCAGAACAGAAACCGGCGGCGGGGGGGACGGGGCTGGCCGAAGCCCTGAAAATTCCCGGCGGCAAGGGCGCCCGCTTCCAGGCTCCGAATGTATTTGATCCGGGATACCTGCCCCTGCCTGAACGGGGTCCGGAACCCGGCGATGAAGTGCAGCGTATCCTGGTAAGCTTCGGCGCCAGCGATCCGGCGGGCCTCACCGATAGATTTATCCAGGTACTGAGCGCATCGCCGCTGCTGGCCTCCCTGGGCGGCACGGTGATACGACCCCTGTATTCTCCGGAAGGCAGCTTGCCCCGACTCCCCCGAGGCTGGGAGATGGTTCCCTACGATCCCAACATTATGGAGCGCTACCGCGAGTATGATCTGGTAATCTGCGCCTACGGGCTTACCGCCTGGGAGGCCCAGTACGCGGGAACCCGGACCCTGTTGGTTGACGCCTCGTTTTACCACGGCGAACTGGCCCGCATTTCGGGGTTTCTATCAGTTCCGGCCAATGCCCTGGAAAACGTCGCCGAAGAAATACTGAACAGCGATTTTCTCGAAAGGCTGGCGGGTCAATGCCGGAGAGTCCGGAGCCTGAAGGCGAAATCCCTCTCCGAATTGATTCCGGGGCTCAGGCGCTATTCGGATCATTGCTGCCCGGCCTGCGGGGAGTTTGATGATCATCGCCTGTTGAGCCGGGATCCCCGGCGCAGTTTTTTCCGATGCGGCCGTTGCGGGACCATCTTCCAGATCCGGGTGGTTCCTCTCCAAATTGAGTACGACCAGGATTATTTCTTCGAACAGTATAAAAATCAGTACGGCAAGACCTATCTGCAGGATTTCGATCATATAAAGAGCATGGGCATGCGAAGACTGGAGAGTATCGGACAAAACCTCCATGCCGCCGCCGGCAAGCCCAGGCTGCTGGACATCGGATGCGCCTTCGGTCCCTTCCTCTCGGCGGCGAGCGAATCGGGCTTCGCAGCCGAGGGTACCGATATCAGCCGCGAGGCGGTGGAATATGTATCCGGCGAACTCGGCTTTCCCGCACGGGCCGGGGATATCGCCGACGAGGCGTTCCGGCGCGAATTCGAACCTTCATCCTACGATGTGGTGACCATGTGGTACGTCATCGAACATTTTCCGGATTTGACGAAGATTCTTCCCTGGATCCGCTCCATTCTCAAGCCCGGCGGGGTGTTCGCCCTGGCCACCCCGAACAGCCGGGGCATCAGCGGCCGGCGCAGCCTGCCAGGCTTTCTGCGCAACGGTCCGGAAGACCATTTCACCGTTTGGGATCCCGCACAGGCCGAGCGGGTGGGGCGGATTCACGGTTTTCACCTGGCGGAATGGGAGTCGACCGGCCACCATGGGGAACGCTTTCCCGGTCCTCTGGGGAAACCGGCCCTCAGGGGCTTTTCGAATTTCCTGAGCAGGGCCTGGTCTCTGGGCGACACCTTTGAGGCGTTTTACATTCGCCTTCCCGACGAAGAGTTCCGCGGATAAGGTCGCTATGATCACCAGACGAAACCACGAGGAGCGAGAATGAGTCTGACCATCGAGCCGGTGCGCAGCCCGGCCCGCAGTGAGTATATTTCCCTCTGGCGCAGAACCTACGGTCACCTGAATTACGGCATTCTTTTTCTCGGGGCAGGTCCCCTGCAGGTCCCCGGGCTTCTGGCGGCAAAGGAGATGGGTCTCGCGCTCTACGTGGCCGACGGGAATCCCCGGGCTCCGGGCGTCGAACTGGCCCAGCGCTTTCTTCCCATCGACCTGAAAGACATCGAAGCACTGGCCGATGCCGCCGCTGAACTGGCCTCCAGCGGAAGGATCCACGGGGTACTGACCATCGGTACCGACTTTTCTGCTTCAGTGGCCTACGCCGCCGCCCGGGCGGGCCTGCCGGGCATTCCCTACGAGTCCGCGCTGGACGCCAGCCGCAAGGCGCGGATGCGGCGGGGTTTTGCCCGAGGCGGCGCGCCGGGCGCCCGAGACCGCGGCCGGGCCCAGCTGCCGCGTCCTGTCCCAGAAAAACACAAAAAGCCCCGCCGTGGCATTGCCCCATCTCCGCCTCAAACCC
>CAWZYW010000234.1:0-4821 GCA_963966255.1 uncultured Salinispira sp.
CTTTCGGGGCTGCTTCGGGCCAGCAGCTCGGCGGTTTCTCCCTGGAGGCGCTGAATTTCGGTCTCAATGGTTTTCAGCGACTTGGTCAGACGGGAACTCGGCGTCTTTTCAGCCTGCGCCTTTAATCGCTGTTCCTGGCCGCTGAGTTCTTCCAGGCGCTGCTGACTGTGTTCGAGCTGGCGGCTCAGGATGAAATCCACACCGCCGATAACCAGGGTCCGGACCCCTGCTCGATTGCCCAGGTCAGCCACTCTGAGGGATTTGCGAAACCGGAGCTGGCCTCCGACGACCTTGCCTTTTTCTATGGCGACTTCGCTGTTGCTGTTCACCCGGGAGTTCAGAATTGCGGTTTTTATACGAATGGGACCGAAAACATCCACCCGGCAGTTCTCGATAAACTTCGCTTCCAAATGGCCTTTTACCCGGACGATACCCTGGTTTCGGCCGAGAATCCCTTCGGTGCAGAGCAGATCCCCTTTGCAGAATATTTCATATGCATCGATGGTGGCCTTGGACTGAATGTCCCCCCCGCTCCAGATCTTGAAACCGTCCTGAATCTCCCCCTTCAGGATTATGTTCCCCGGAAATCGAATATTGCCTGTGGCGTAGCCCACTTCGCCGCTGATCTCTATATTTGTATCGACCCCGAAACTCTCCTTGTCCCACACCAGACGGCCGGATACCGTCGAAATAACCTGCCCGTCGCGAAGTTCGACATTGAGGCCGGGCTTGAGGGTTTTTATTTCAATCTCGGAGAAAGGGATCTGCTCACCGGTAATCGTCAGGCCGAATTCTCCGGCGCGCCGGGTGACGGTTTTCGCCAGCACCTGGTTTTCATGAATAACCTGAATCGCATTGCGCTCCCGGTGATCGACCCGCCCGCCGACCTCTGTCTGATCCTTTTGGTACAGGTCGTCTCCGAGTTCTTCCCCCGGGGGATGGTATACGCCCTTCGCATCGATCTGCCGGAATATACGACTCAGGGACTGGATCGCCGGAGAAAAATAGAGGGTTTCCGGGAGTTCGGGCCTGGGCTCGGTTCCCGTGGCAATCAGAATTCCGCTCAGCGTCTCATGTTCGCCGTTGCAGCGGTAAATGCTTTCGCGGATTGTTTCCCAGTCGATACCGTGGGTGATGCCCTCGGAACTGATCATCGATTGAATTTCGGATATTTCCAGGGGCTGACCGCCGGTGGCCGCGGGCTTGAACGTTCCATATGCACGGGTTTTATCTTCAGAGATGCTGAGAATAAACTGACCGTCCTTTTTCATGGCTAATCCTCGGATTCTCTCTCTATTATCGACGGCAAGAGACCGATAATGCAATTTTCTCCCGGGAGATCGGGAATTCTGTTCATTTTATTGAACAGGCGTCTTGCATATTTTTTGCATAACCCGTAGATTTATGCATAAGTACGGTATATTTATTTAACAAGGGGTACCAGTGAAAGAACGTACGCAGCGCTTGAAAGCCATTAAGCGGATCATCCGGGGGCACCGGATCAACAGCCAGGAAACCCTGTTGAACCATCTGGTTCGAGACGGGTTCAATGTGACCCAGGCCACCCTGTCCCGGGATCTTAAACTATTAAAAGTCGGCAAAATATCAGAGGGGGCCGACGGCTATTACTACAGCCTTCCCAGTGAGGAGGAGCGCAAGGAATCGGAGCATTCCTACATCATGGATTTTCAGCGCGGCTTTGTTTCCATCGACTTCTCCGTTAACATCGGGGTAATCAGGACCTTGCCCGGACATGCCGGATCGGTGGCCCTTGCACTGGACAGCCTGAATTTCGAAGATATCCTGGGTACCCTGGCCGGTGACGACACGGTAATGATTATCATCAGGGATGGCCTCGGACCCGATCAGATGCTGGCGGTCCTCAGGGAAAAATTCCCTGACCTGGACGAGTAGCCGCTCCCCAAGCCCATGAAAAGCGCAATTCTCGGGAGCACCGGCTATACCGGCCAAGTATTGCTGCGCCTGCTGCTATCCCACCCCGACATAGAACAGATCTATCCCGTCTCATCCACCGCGGAAGGACAATCGGTCCTGGACCGCGATCCCGGAGTAAGCCCGGCATACGCCGGCAAACTGTCGGACAGCGGAGGGTGCTACGTGAACATCGGCCACGCACGGGAAGCCCAGCCCGACGTGGTCTTCGCCGCCCTTCCCCACCTGCAGTCCGCAGTTCTGGCGGCCCCGTTCCTTGAAAGCTCGGTGCTCATCGATCTCTCTGCGGATTTCCGCATACGTTCGCCGAAAATATTCCGCCAGGCCTATGGCCAGGAACCGCCCAGGAAGGATCTTCTGGACCGGGCGGTGTACGGCCTGAGCGAATGGTACCGGGAACAGATTGCAGGAGCCGATTTGATCGCGAACCCGGGATGTTATCCCACCGCCACCCTGCTTCCCCTGCTACCGCTTCTCGAAAAGAACATGGTCTCGGGTCCCGTCGTGGTAAACGCCCTGAGTGGTATTTCCGGGGCCGGGCGGAAGGCGAAGGAAAATTTGCTCTATACCAGCCGCACCGAGAACGCCGCCGCATATGCTCCCGGACACAGCCACCGGCACTGGCAGGAGATAAGCAGCCAGGCCGAGGCACTCGCGGGCTTCCGTGGCGGGCTCTACTTCACCCCCCACCTGATTCCGGTTCACCACGGCATGGAGGTAACCACCAGCTTTCCCCTGGCCGATGATGCCGAGACCGATGCGGTCGGGCAAGCGCTTCATGACCGATACGCCGACAGCCCCTTCGTGCGGATACGCAACGATATTCCCGAGACCAGCCAGGTCAGGGGCACCAACCGATGCGATATCGCATGGCACCGGGAAGGCCGGCAGATCTTCCTGATATCGGTCATCGACAACCTGTATAAAGGCGCCGCCGGCCAGGCAGTGCAAAACATGAACATCCGCTTCGGTCTGGATGAAACCGCAGGTTTGAACCTGCACGGAGAGATCTGACGCCATGGATACGAACCTTCCGCTGGCGCTGATAAAGATCGGCGGGCGCCCCGCCGGCGAACCGTCGCTATTGCGTCGCCTGATCGCCGATATTCGCCGCCGGAGCTCCGATTACCGTTTCGCCCTGGTACACGGCGGCGGAAATGTGGTCAGCGAACTGTCCCGGCGATTGGGTATCGAGCCCCGTTTCATCGACGGCATCCGGCAGACCAGCCGGGAGGAAATGGCCATGATCGACATGGGACTCGCCGGGAGGGTCAATGCCGAAATCCTGCGGGCAGCCCTGGCAGAAGGGCTTCCCGCCATCGGCATCAGCGGAATCGACGCAGGACTGTGCATCGGGGAAGCCCTGGAAAGCGACGGAGGAAGGGACAACCGTACCGGCCGGGTGACCAAAGTGGATCCCGGGGTTCTTCATTACCTTCTGAAAGGCGGGTATCTGCCGGTGATCAGCCCGGTGAGCAGCGATATCGGCGGCAAGGGATTGAATATCAACGCAGATGAAGTCGCCGAAGCCCTGGCGAAAGCTATGCTACCTGAGAAAATGCTGTTCATCTCGGATACCCCCGGGGTTATGAACGGACCGACGGAATCTCCCGACAGCATGACCATCGATCGCCTCGATGAGGCGGCGGTATCGGAATTAATCGAAAACGAGGTGATTTCCGGAGGCATGATCCCGAAAGTGAACGGCGCCCTGCAGCTCGTCGCCTCGGGAGTCGGTGAAGTGGTCATCGGGGACCTGTCGGGCGGTCTGGATGCCCTGCTCGACGGCAGCGCCGGAACCCGGGTCATGGCGACGGCGGCGGGTTAAGCGCAAGAGGATCAATAGGAGCAAATAGATGGACAAACACCCCTCAATCCCCGGCGCCTGGGCGGAACAACACGCGCTGCCGAATCAGTACGCCTCGCGGCTACTGATCATAGACGGGGGATCCGGAGTCTACCTCAGCGACGGAGCCGGGAAGCGATACCTGGACTGCGCTTCGGGCATCGCGGTTAATGCCCTGGGCTACGGTCGGGATGACCTGGCGGAGCTGATGGCCGCACAGGCGAAGAAGCTGATCCATATCAGCAATCTGTTCGCGAACCGCCCTGCCCTGGAGCTGGCCGACAAACTATGCTCCGCCAGCCCCCGTCCCGCCGACCAGCCCTGGTCCGCAGAGAAACCCGCAGGCTATTTCAAGGCGGTGCATTTCGGCAACAGCGGCACCGAGGCCAACGAGGCCGCCATCAAGTACGCCCGCGCCTATCACTACCGCTTGGGGCGGCGGCGCAAGGGCATCCTGGCGTTCACCGGCAGTTTCCACGGACGGACCATGGGCGCCCTGTCGGTGACCGCAACCGAAAAGTATCGGAAGCCCTTCGAACCCCTGCTGCCCGGAAGGGAATTCGCTCCATTCAACGATGTCCCGGCATTGCAGCGGAAAATCGGGGGCCGACGGGGCCGACGATATGCGGCGGTCATCGTCGAAGCTATCCAGGGCGAGGGGGGCATTAACGCCATGAATCCGGACTTCGCGGCGGCACTGAATCGCATGTGCCGGGAGAGCGGCATCCTGCTGATCGCCGACGAAGTCCAGACCGGCCTGGGGCGAACCGGTACGCTGTTGGCCAGCGAAGCCGTGGGTCTGGAACCTGATATCGTGACCCTGAGCAAGCCGCTGGCCGGAGGCCTGCCCCTGTCGGCGACCCTGCTTTCCCCGGCGGTGGCCGACCGCGTCGCTCCCGGGGACCACGCCAGCACCTTCGGCGGAGGGCCGGTGACCTGCTCCGTGGCCAACCGGCTCTGGGACGAAATCACCGCGCCGGGCTTTCTCGACGGGGTTCGGGAACGGTAGGCCTATCTGGAGC
>CAWZYW010000235.1:0-4775 GCA_963966255.1 uncultured Salinispira sp.
GCGGGGAACCGCCGTTCGGGCCCCGGCCTCCGCCGGTACCGCGGCCATCTGGGTCTCCACCAGCACCAGCGTATCGGGACCGGGGTTTTCCAGCCGGTGGAAGGCGCCCATGGGGATCTCCACCCCCTGGCCGGGATAATAGTGCTTTCTGCTCTTCTCGATCTGCACCAGGGCCTGACCGGCCACGATGGTCCAGTGCTCTTCCCGCTTGTGATGCCGCTGCAGGCTGGTGCGCCGTCCAGCCTTGATCTCCAGGCGCCGGACCATGTAGTGGCCCCCCATGTACAGGGTGGTATAACTTCCCCATGGCCGTTCGATGGTTGGGAAGCGCTCGGTGAGCCGGCTTTCGGGCCCCGGCCGCCCTTGCAGTTCCTCCACCACTTCTTTCACTTTCTGCCCTGAGCCCTTTTTCGCTATCAGCAGCGCATCAGGGGTCTCAACCACCATCAGTTCGTCCACGTCGATGAGGGCCACCTGCCGATGCTCCCCGATGACCAGGTTTCGTTTCGCATCCACATAGACCGGTTCGATATCTGCCGCGCTGGCGTTGCCTCCGGCTTCTGCGTCGCCGTCCCCGGCGGCGCCTTCCATATAATAGTCGTAGAGGGCGTCCAGGCTTCCCAGGTCGCTCCAGCCGATGTCGCAGGGAACCACCGCGATGCGGTCGCTTTTTTCCATGACCGCGTAATCCACGCTGATCGCCGGAATGGCGTGCATGGCTTCCACCATGGGCTGCCAGGGTTCCCGGCTGCGACGGGCGTCCAGCCCATTGGCGTTGTTAAAGGCGTTGAAGCTGGCCTCGTAGACATCATGGGCGTGGTGTTTCAGCTCCGAGAGGAACACGTCGGCCCGGAAGCAGAACATGCCGCTGTTCCAGTAGTAGTTGCCCGCTTCCAGGTAGCCCGCGGCGGTTTCGGCGTCGGGTTTCTCCCGGAATCCCCGGACCGCATACGGATCGGCAGCGGAGCCGTCGGGGCTCCCGTCCCCGGCATCAGCACCGGGGCTCCCGGCCTCGATGTACCCGAAGCCCGTCTCGGGGTAATCCGGTTCGATGCCGAAGGTGACGATGCGGCCGGCGGCGGCCAGTTCCACGGCGGTCTTCACCGCCCCGGCGTACTCTTCATCTTTGGAAATAAGATGATCCGACGGGGTTACCAGCATGATGGTCTCGGGCTCCACCAGCATGGCCGCCAGGGCCATGGCCGGGGCGGTATTCCGGCCGATGGGCTCGATAAGCCCGAAATGCTCGCTGATGCCAAGATTTTCCATCTGGTTGAATGCCAGGAAGGCCTGGTGGCGGTTGGCGGCGATCATCACCGAGGATGCCACCGCAAGATTACGCTGAACAGTGCGTTCGAAGAGGGTCTGGCCCTGGAGGATCCGGGCGAACTGCTTGGGCAGCAGCTTCCGGGACAGGGGCCACAGACGGCTGCCCACCCCGCCGCAGAGAATCAGATTCACCACTTCGCCGCTGCCGGTCTTTGCTCGTTTCTCCGCCATCACACACCCCCCGGTAGGTACGCCCTGGGCACAGTATAAAACAGATGGCCCGGGTCTTGAAACGGGAATTATGCAAAGCAGGGGATCGAATCAGCTCAAATCTTACATCGGTAAGACTTATCAGGGGTAAACAGATGCGGGAAAATACCGGGACGATTCTTGAGATTTGTAGTACAATGTACTACAATGATTAAATATGAAGATCAGGTGCGAAAATGCATTGAGAAAGGTAAAATTCCGCGGCATATTTTTCAAACCTTTCACAACGCTTTTAAGTCAATCGAACTGACGAAAGATTTAAACCTGTTCGATATTAAAGAAGTGAAAGGCAATTTGAGGCGAACATATTATCGAATGCGCAAAGGAAAATACCGGGCAATTTTCTTCATCGATGCAGATGATATCCTTGTGATCCACATTGGCAAACGTGACGAGGTGTATAAATTATGGCGGTAACATCGATTCGATTTAATCAAGAAGATGAAAAGATCATAAATTTTTTACGGAAGACCCTGAATTCAGACACTTCGAGCGTGGTAAAGCGCGCCTTATACGATCTATACGAGGAAATCAGGGAACGGGAAATCATAGAAGAGTTCGAGGTTCGGGAGAGCGAATCCGAGGTGCATTTCTCAACACTCGATGAGTCTCCCGTCGCAAAAAACTGAGCGACGGGCATTATAGCTGGATCCGCGCTATATTAATCTGTATGAACACTTCGCATCGGGCTTCGACCCCGCTGGCCCTTTCCGGCAGCATTCTCGCAATCCTTCCCATCGTCGCTCCGGTGATTCTCGGTATCATTATGCTCTTCGTCCGCAGTCAGTTTCTTTTCGACTGGCTGATGCCCGGAGAGCTGTTCCTGCTTGAGCTCGCGGCGGCGGTCATGTTGCTTACTTCAGCACTCATCAGCAAACGGCGGCGGGCATGGATTGCCTGGAGCGCAGGCATCGCGGTTGTCGCCCTGCCGCTGACCCAGCTAGCGGCGACCTTAACCGGCCTGGCCCACGGAGATACCGAGCCCGGGGGCTGGGAATCCACCATCGTCCTGATCATTTACAGTATCTACGTAATGGCGCTCTTGGTAATGATCGCCGGAGGCATCCGGCTGTATGCGGATCTGAGGCTGGATTCGTCGAAGCGGGAGATCAGCTGATCAATCGCTCACCGAATAACTGCCCAGCCCCAGGTTCTCCATGATCCGGATCGATGCATTCGAATGGTTCAGGGTGTACAGGTGAATCCCCGCCACCCCGTGGTTTAACAGGTTGCTGATCTGCTCGGTGGTCCAGTGCTCGCCCACCCGGCACACCGCCTCGGTGACCTTCGCCGTATTGTTCTCCGGCGCCCCGTAGACCCCCCAGCGGCCCTCATTGTTGTTCACCGCCCGGCGCAGCCGGCGCATCAGGTCTGCGGGGAAGCGGCTCCCCCCCGACAGTTCGGCCATGCGCTCCATCCCTTTCCCGCTGGTAATGGGCATAAGCCCGGCGATGACCGGCACGGTAATGCCCGCCAGTGTGCAGCGATCCCGGAAATCCAGGAAGTCCCGATTATCGAAAAAAAGCTGGGTCACGATGTAGTCAGCCCCGGCATCCACCTTGGCCTTCAGGAAATCCATCTCTTTCAGACGGTTGGGGGTTACCGGATGACCTTCGGGGAAACCGGCCACTCCCACGCCGAAGTGGGGATAGCGGGCCTTGATGTGGGCCACCAGATCGGCGGCATATTCAAAGGAGGGCGCGCCGTTGGCGTCGGCCTGGGGCACGTCGCCCCGCAGGGCCAGGATGTTATGAATGCCTTCCCGGTGGTAGCGGTCCAGGATTTCGTCGATTTCCTCACGGCTGCTTCCCTGGCATGTCAAATGGGCCACCACCGGCAACCCGTCGCCGTGGATCCGAGCCACCAGTTCGTGGGTATTTTCCCTGGTTGATCCCCCGGCTCCGTAGGTCACCGAGACGTAGGCGGGCTTGAGGGGTAGCAATTCCTTCATCGAGCGGTAGAGCCGGTCCCAGCCTTTCGGAGTCTTTGGGGGAAAGAACTCGAAGCTGAAGGGAATCTTGCCCTCATCCATGCAGCCGGCGAAAATATCCTTGATGAGCATTGCTCAGCGCACCGCCGCCGCCAGGGCCTCGGCCTTGTCGGTGCTCTCCCAGCTGAAGCCTTCCCGACCGAAATGGCCGTAATTGGTGGTCTTGCGGTAGATGGGCTTTTTCAGGTCCAGGGTATTCACGATGCCCATGGGGGTCAGGTCGAAGACTTCCCGAACCGCGGCGGCCATGGCGGCGTCGGACACCTTACCGGTGCCGAAGCTGTTCACCATGACGCTCACCGGGAAGGGTACGCCGATGGCGTATGCCAGCTGTACCTCCGCCCGGTTCGCCAGGCCCGCGGCGACGATGTTTTTGGCCACATAGCGGGCCATGTATGCCGCAGAGCGGTCCACCTTGGTGGCGTCCTTGCCGCTGAAGGCTCCGCCGCCGTGACGGCCCATGCCTCCGTAGGTATCGACGATGATTTTCCGGCCGGTAAGGCCCGCGTCGCCGTGGGGTCCTCCGATGACAAAGCGCCCGGTGGGATTGATATAGTATTCGGTATCCTTCGCCAGCAGTCCGGTGGGCTCCAGGACGGGCTTCACCACCTGCTCGATGATGGTTTCCCGGATATCCTTGTGACCGACCTCGGGATCATGCTGATGGCTCACCACCACCGACTCTATGGCCACGGGCGTATAGCCCTGATATCGGATCGAGACCTGGCTTTTGCTGTCGGGCCTGAGCCAGGCGATGCTTTCGGATTTGCGCAGCTCGGCGGCCTTCCGCAGTATCTGATGGGCGTAGCTCACTGGAGCGGGCATGAGGCTTTCGGTTTCGTCGCAGGCGAAGCCGAACATCATGCCCTGGTCGCCGGCACCCTGCTGGCCCTGATACAGACCCTCGCCGTCCACCCCCTGGGCGATATCCGGGCTCTGGCTGTGGATCACGTTGACCACCGACATGCTTTCGTAATCCAGCCCGTAGTCGGCGTGGGTATAGCCGATATCCTTTACCACTTCCCGGGCCACCGCCTGGATATCGACGTAGGTCGACGTGGTGATCTCGCCGCCGATGAGCACCATCCCGGTGGTGGTGTAGGTTTCGCAGGCCACGTGGCTGGCCGGATCGTCGGCCAGGCAGGCGTCGAGCACCGCGTCGGACACCTGGTCCGCCAGCTTGTCCGGATGCCCCTCGGACACCGATTCCGATGTGAAAACGTATTCCTGATCCCTGTCTCTTATA
>CAWZYW010000236.1:0-4775 GCA_963966255.1 uncultured Salinispira sp.
GCCCGGGATGGCGGCAGCGGCTCTTCCGCTCAATTCGAAAATTGCTGCTGATTCGCCGCCTTGTGAAATCGGATCGAGCAGTCCGTCATGGAATGCCAGCTGCCAGGATTCCTGTTCGCGCTGGTTTCGGAAAAGCCTGATGATCGGTCGGCGGTCGACGAAGCCTATGTCCCCATCCCGTTGTCTCAGCAATTCCTCAAGCGCCAGATATGATTCCCAGGCCTTCGGCACAAGATCCGCACCCCAGCTGAGGGTCATGCGCTTGAACACCACCGGATTTATCAATCCCGTCGATTGGGCGCTTGAGCCGTATTGGAATCCAGCGTCGATGACTGCGAAATCCGTTCCTGCCCGCAAACCCCGTCGGATGAGTTCCCACGAGAGCATTGCGCCGGCTATTCCGCCGCCGACGATGAGAATCGGCAGGGGCGAGGAACTTTGAGAAAGCTTTGTTTCCATTCCTATTCAGAATAGGATTGACGCAGGTTTTTTTCCAGGAGCCGCACCAGGGCGCTGGCTACCAGTATCAGGATCAGATATTCGACGATGAGAAACGTGTAGATTTCCAGAGGACGGTATACGGTGGTGATAAGCTCGTTGGCCTTCCGGGTGAGTTCGCCGAATCCGATGACAGAAGCGAGGCTGCTTACCTTGAGCATGTAGACAAATTGATTGCCCAGAGAAGGCAGGATCCGCCGGATCGCCTGCGGAAGGATCACGATGCGCATGGTCTGTCCCGGCTTCAATCCGATTGCCCGTGCGCTCTCCAGCTGATCCTTGCCGATGCTCTGAATTCCCGACCGGAATATCTCAGCCTCGAAGGCGCTGTCGCACAGGGCCATGGCGACTACGGTTGAGGAAAAAAGGTTCAGATCGAGTCCGATGGCGATGGCAAGACCGTAGTATACCCAAAGCAGCATGACCAGAACCGGCACCGAGCGGAAAATTTCCACCCACGCCCGGTTGAATGCCCGGGCCAACGGGCTGGGTATAAAACCGATGAGGGATACCACCAGACCCATGCTGATGGACAGGAGAAAGGCGAAGAAAGCCGCCCCGATGGTAGGAAGCATTCCTGCAAGAAGAAATGTCCCATTCCTCTGGCCCGCGGCGGTGAAGGGGCTCACGGTGAACCAGCCCCAGTTGTAGTTGCTGTTTCCCCTGGAAAGCAGCCAGGAGAACAGCAGGGCGAATAGCCCGATAGACACCAGGCCCACCGCCGACCAGAACAGCCGCCTGACCTGATCAGGCAACCCCGACCAGTAACGGGTCAGGGCTGCCGCAGGAGAAGATCCCCGGCCCCCGGCAGTACCGGGGGATCGGGTGTCACGACCTTTGGGATTTACTGTGCCAGGTTCCATTTAGCCCTGACCTGGTCGAGGAATCCGTTGCGTTCCTGCATCTGAATCCAGACGTTGAGGTAGTTGATCAGCTCGTAATCACCCCGGGGGGTCAGGAGACCGATGGCATTGCGGGCCGCGGGGGTAACCGGCGCGATGGCCAGTTCGGGATACTGTCCGACCAGGTTCGCGGCGTCAAACAGACTGGTCACCGCTACATCGGCGCGACCGGTGAGCACTTCCTGGTACTCGGTGGCGGGAGAGGAAATCAGGCGGATATCGGCATCGGGCACCAGGGTATTGGCCTGGTCCTCGAACACGGTTCCCAGGCGGGCGGCTACGACTACATCGGCCTGATTGATCTGAGACCAGTCGGTGAAACGCCCGGCATCCTCGGCACGCACCAGGGGAACGGTACCCACATCGATGACCGGCAGGGTATAGCCCGCGGTGGTTGCCCGGCCCATGTTGTAGCTCGCGCCGGTGGTGATGTCATATCGGTCGGCGGCGATACCGCTGAGCAGGTTCGCCCAGTCGGTGGGAACCCATTCGACTTCGACTCCCATGTCTGCCGCGAGTTTGGTTACCAGGTCGATGTCATGTCCCCGGCGTTCGCCGGTTTCCGCATCGATGAAGCTCATGTAGAAATCGCCGGTGGTTCCCACGCGGATCACGCCATCTTCAAGAATGCGATCAAGTGCTGATTCGGGTGCGGCGGCCGCGGTTTCTACATCAGCCGCGCCCTGGCATGAAACAAAAACAAGCGAAGCAAGCAGAGCAATGAGGCCGAAAACCCGGCCTTTAGTAAACTTCATAAAGTCCTCCTCGACTTGTGAAGGCACTGTGGGTGGCACCACAGTTTGTGGTATGTGAACTTAAGCTAATTACTCAGGTTTTACAGGGCAAGAATAATTTAGGCCGGTGCCCCGAAAACGGCTGATTTACCCGTGTGTATTAGAAGTCGCTGTCTTCGGCCTGGGCATTCCGCTGTTTTTTTACCAGCTCCAGGGTGGACAGCAGCCCGCAGGCCGCCTGAATGTCCTCACCGCGGCTTTTGCGAATAGTGGTCATCAGTCCCTTGGCTTTCAATCGGGCCTGAAAAGCTTCCATCGATTGCCGGGTGCTGCCCTCCAGAGGAGAATCGGGAATCTGGTGGAAGTGGATGAGATTGACCTTGCAGCGCAGGCCGTTGAGCAGCTTCACCAGGGCATTGGCATGCCTCGGGCTGTCGTTGACTCCCTGGAACATGATGTACTCGAAGCTGAGCCTGCGGTCCGAGAAATCGTAGTCCCCCAGCGCTGAGACCACTTCCGCGATCGGATAGACGGACTGGACGGGCATAAGCTGGCGCCGTTCTTCTTCGATGGGATTATGAATCGAAATGGCCAGCGGTGCTCGGGTTTCTTCCAGATAGCGGCGCATGGCCGGGATGATGCCGATGCTCGATACCGTGATGCGTTTCTGGCTCATGTTGAGTCCGTCGGGATCCGACAGTATTTTGATGGATGAAATGACCGCATCGATATTGTCCATGGGTTCCCCCATTCCCATGTACACGATGTTGGTCAGGGTTTCCCGCTCCGGAAGCGAGTAGACCTGGGACAGGATCTCACCGACGCTGAGCTGCCCCTGGAAGCCCTGGCGGGCGGTCATGCAGAACAGGCATCCCATTTTGCAGCCTACCTGGGTGGACAGGCAGAGGGTGGCACGTTTTTCCTCGGGGATATATGCCGCCTCGATATATTTTTCACCAGGTGCGGGGTAGAGATACTTTTTCGTGCCGTCGGCGGATTCATCAACCTGATCATGTCGGTACAGTTCAATGCGATATGATTCGGACAGCCGGGCGCGCAGGTCCTTGGGCAAATTGGTCATGGCCTCAAAGTTCCAGACCATGTCCCGGTACATCCAGATAAATATCTGATTGGCACGGAACCGGGGTTGTCCCAGTTCGGACATCAGTTCCTGCAGTTCCGATCGACCGTATCCGAAGAGATTCGGCTTTTCCATGGGTACCTCCGCTGTCTTCCTCAGTCCGCGACGGATTCTATCAGAAATAGATCTCGGAGATAACCCGGTCGATGCCCACGCCGGCGCTCAGTAGCATCTGCCGGACCTGCAGGATCATCTGTTCGCTGCCGCAGAGATAGTACCATCGCCGGTCATCGGCGGAAAGCTTTCCCCGGTCAATTTGCTCTGTTAGCCACCGGGTCAGTCTTCCGGGATAGGCCAGTTCGGCCAAGTTCTCGGCGCCGCCAGCCATGCTTTCCGGACGGCTCAGGCAGGGTAGGTATTCCAAATCATCGAAGGCATTCATTTCCGCGGCAAAATACATATCCTCCGGCGTCCTCGCGCCGTGAATCAGGCTCCGGTCTTTTTGTATGCCAGACCGGGCCATGGACAGAAAGGGCGCGATTCCGGTGCCGTTCGCAATCCACCAGGCGGGTCTGCCCCGGTCGATGAATTCTCCCCGGGGCTCTGAAGCCCAGAGCGCATCCCCGGATCCGAGGAGATCGAGGGTGGGGGTCAGCTCTCCGCCTTCAACGACGGTGTAGAGAATATCGAGGGTCGGATAGTTCGGAGGGCTGGCGATACTGTACAGGCGCATGGGGCGTTCCCGCTTGGTGTGAAGGCCGATCATCTGCCCCGGGATAAACGCCGGCTGCCAATCCAGACTGAGCAGCCGGGCCGATGGAGAGAGCCTCCGCTGGGAAGCCACGCGAACCGGTATGGGTTCGGTGGAGGAGGAGGGGACGGTGCCGCGGGGCATCAGAATGTCACCGTGAACCCGTTACCCGCCAGGTCCCGATCGCTTTCCCTGGCCTCTCCGCGGTAGCTGATGTGAACCGCGTCGACCCGGGCATGCGGGGGTCCTTCCCCAAGCCAGGTAAGATAGGCATCGATATCGCCCGTTTCCCCGATTGCGCGGGTCTCCACCGAGCCGTCGAAATTGTTTCTGACCCAGCCTTCCAGGCCCAGCCGTCTGGCAGAGGACAGCGCGGAATAGCGGAAACCCACGCCCTGTACCATGCCGCGGACCGTGGCGTGCAGGGCCTGCATCAGCGCTCGCTACTCCCCGACGCCGCGGCTTTGCGGGCAGCGTCCTCCGCCTCGATGGCCATTCGCATGGCTTCCACGTTCTGATCCATGATATCGATATCGAGGCAGCCGCATCGGTTCATGGCGCTGAGGATGGCGGTGAAATGGGCGGCCGATGTGTCGGTATCTCGACCGACGCCCCACATGGTATGGCCGTCATGGCCTTCGACCCTGATATAGGCCGCCGCTTCGGTGGCGCTGCCGGCGCCGATGGCCTGTTCCTCGTATTCCGCGATGGTCATCTGCATGTCCAGCAGGGCGTTCATCGCATGCATAAATGCGTCGATCGGACCGTTTCCATGACCGATGATCTCGTATTCGCTGCCGCAGTTTCCC
>CAWZYW010000237.1:0-4749 GCA_963966255.1 uncultured Salinispira sp.
GCGCACCGGAAGTGGTGCAGAACATCACCGAAGCCGAGGATTCTCCCTGGAACCGCCTGCTCGAACTTGCGGATCAGCGGGGCCTGGTTCTGAACTTCCGGAGTCAGGGTCATAGCGAAATGGTGGCGGAGAACCTGCCCCGTAACCGGCAAATTCTCGAAGACCCTCAGTTTTATGACGGAATCAACGCCTATTACCTGCTCGCCCTGGAAGATAGTGAACGGGTGTTTCAGTCATTTATCGATCTGCAGCTCTATCACCGGGCTCTGCCCCATGTCAAATATCAGGTCTGGAAGTATCTGGGATTGGTCGATTACCATCGGGGTTTGTATGAAACCGCCCGGCAACGGCTGGAAAACGCCTTGACCGTCGCCCAGCTCATCGATGAAGAGCAGCTGCTTTCAGAAGCCTACCAGCTTCTCGGTTCCGCTTATCTGGGACTCAGCCAGTTCAGCTATGCGAAAAAAATGGCCCGTCTGGCCTTTCGCAACGCCAAAGAGGCGGGGGACCGGGAACGACTTTTCCATGCCCTCTTCCTCCACAATCAGATTGATGACGTCACCCGTCCCGATGATCTCGAAGCCAATCGGAGTAAATATCGTGATGCGGTACAGCTTGCCAAAGAGCTCGGGATGGAGAATAGCTATACCTTTCTGCTTTCGTCATTGTACGGAATTTCACGTGCGATTGATGAAGACCGTTTTCAGGAATCGGGATACCCCGCCCTGACCATAGCCCGCAAGCGGGATAACCGACAGCGCCAGGCAGACATGTATCATATCCTCGGAATGGCCTGCATCAACAGAGGCGAATATCCCCAGGTCCTGAAGTACTACCGGAAGTCACGCAAACTGAAAGCGGAGCTTCCCGACGCATGTGCCATGGCGACCACAAACAACGGGATCGGTTTTTTTTACTTTTATCAGGGCGATTATAAAAAAGCACAGCGAAATTTCACCGAGGCTTTGGATGGTCTCAGGAATACGAAAAATTACCATGAAATCGCCATGACCTTGTACAACCTGGCACTAAATGCGTTCCTCGCCAGAAAATTCGAGCACGGAGTCGCTTACGGCGACGCCTGCCTCAATATCATGAAAATTCTCAAGTTCGAGTCGCTTTCCTTCCACTCCAAGGCAGCGATCATGATACTGCTTGGTTTGAATCTCATCCAATCGGGCAACGCGCTCAGAGCCTGGCAGATCCAGGTGCAGGTTCAGCTGGAACATGAACAGGTCCTTCAGTCCAAGGCGGAAGAGCTTTTTCTGTCCCATCTGTTTCGCGCCCTCCATTTTCGCGATGGAGGGGATTACGCCGGGGCATTTCATGAGTTTTCCGCCGCAGAGCAAGCTCTGGTCCGGGAGCAATATGCTGATTATTATCTCTATCCCATGTTTTATCTGGAGTACGGGGATTTCTATCTGCTCCAGAACAAGAAAAACGAGGCGAAGCAGAGCTTTAAATCGGGACTTGAAGCGGCAAAGGGTATGGGCAACGTATTCTATATCGAGCTGCTGGAGTCGCGGGTCAAAGCCATGAGGCTATCAACCCTTGCGAGCCTGCGGGGCATGTCCGAAATCGATGTGGAATGGACATTGAACCGCGCGCGGATGCAAAGCAGCCTTACGGCCCTCCGGAAGCGGCTGGACGATATTAATCAGCTCAACATGCTGTTCGCCGTGGTCGCTGAGGAGACCAATCAGAGTGAGCTGATACATCGTACAGTAGATTTGATATACAACCAGTTTGAACCTGACTTCGATGTCATTATTTATCTCAGCCGGAAACGCAAGGAATTCCAGCAGGTCTATATCCGGGAAAAAACTCCGATCGCAAAAAACGAAGAGTTTTCTCTTCTGATCCGCTATATATCCGAGCTGCCCGAACAGGTGCGATTCAGTCCGGGCATGGAACTGCAGCAATTCAAGGAAGTGGTGAAGCAATACGGCGGGGTACTCTCAATCTCGGTCAATCCCACTTCCGAGCCCAGCGGCTTGATTCTCTGCTTTACCAGGCAGGGAGAAATCAGGCTGCGGCCCGAGTCCCTGCAGCTTTTCAGCCTGGTAGGTCAGCAGTTTGGCCTGGCGCTGCAGAAATTACATCAGCAACAGACCATCATGCTTCAGAATCAGGAGCTCAAGCAGAAAAACGACCTGCTGAAGCAGTCCTCCACCACCGATTATCTTACGAATCTGGGAAACCGGGCATCGCTTTACGATGTTCTGGAATACGAAATCTCACGAATCAAGCGCTATAGCCGGGACGGGAAAACCAGTATCGCACTCCTGTTTATCGATTTGGACAATTTTAAATTCTTCAATGATACCTATGGCCATGCCGCCGGCGACGCACTGCTGGTACAGGTGTCGAGAACCATACGGGGGGTCATTCGCCACATCGATACCGCATTCCGCTATGGCGGCGATGAATTCGTGGTTATATTACCGGAAACCGATGAGGACGGCGCCGGAGAGCTGGGACAGCGACTGATCAAGGAGATCGAAACCTGCGATTCATACCGGACCAATCTTGAAGAATTGCTGGCCAGGGATATCGCGGTGCCGGAAGATCAGCGGCTCTCCTGTTCTATCGGCATCGCCTCGAGCAACCGGATGCAGGATGTAATTCTCGACGTGGACAGCTTTATAAATACCGCCGACAAAGCCCTGTACCAGGCGAAGCTCCTGGGCAAGCACCGGGTGTATATGGCGTAACCGGATCGCGACATGGAAAAAAAACGATTTCACACCCTTGGCCTGCATGGAGGCGGACAGCCTTCAGCGTCCATGAGGAATAAAAGCAAAACTCCGCCGATATATCAGACTTCGGTATTCTCCTTTGAAGATATTGCCCAGGTGGAACAGTATCTGGAAGGTTCCGACGATCTGTATATGTACACCCGGCTGGAAAACCCTAATCAGCGTGACCTGGAAGCCCGGATCGCAGCGCTCGAAGGAGCTGAAGAGTCCCTGGTAACATCCAGCGGTATGTCCGCCATTCTGGTAGGATTACTATCAGTAATGGAACATCGGGGTATCAGTCAGCTGCTCGTTCCCGGAAAGATGTACGGCGGCACCCGGGCATTTCTTCGGACCGAGCTGAGCTTTCTCGGAATCAAACACCGGGAGTTCGACTTCGATGATCTGAACCGCGTCGAAGAATATCTTCGCCGGGAACCGTCGCTGATTTTCTTCGAAACCATTGCCAATCCCTCCATGACCGTTGCACCGTTTGCCGCCCTTGCGGATCTTGCCAAGCGTCATGGAGCCGCCATCATGGTGGACAACACCTTCACCAGCCCGGTGTTGTTTCGACCCCTAGAATATGGGGCGGATCTGGTCGTTCACAGCAGCACGAAATACCTAAACGGTCATAGCGACGCCACCGGCGGGGTTTTATCGGGGGATTCCGGACTGATGACGCCGGCCCGACGCCGAATGCTCAGCCTGGGATGCCACTTGAATCTCTTCGAGGCCTGGCTTACCCTCCGGGGCATACAGACCCTAGCCCTGCGGATGGAGCGCCACAGTCGTACTGCCCTGCAAGTTGCCCAGGCCCTGGCCCCCCCGGGAACACTCAGCCGCTCCGGCTGCCAGGTGAGCTATCCCCTGCTATCATCAGCAGAGGGATATGAGGAGAACCTGAGGCTGTTTCCCCAAGGCTGCGGCGGAATGCTCAGTTTTGATCTTGGAAACCGGCAACGTGCCGAAGCCTTCGTAGCCGCCTGCGAATTAATCAGCTTCTCCCCATCGCTTGCGGGGGTAAAAACCACCTTGAGCCATCCGGCAACCACCAGTCACCGGAATCAGAGTGATGAAGAGCTTGCCGCGCAGGGCATCGGCCAAGGGACCATCCGTCTTTCGGTGGGTCTGGAAGATGTCGATGATATCCTGGAGGATTTGCGTCGCGCCCTGGCAGCTTGCGGTTGATGGCAGGTATTTACGGAATATCGAGGAGATGGAATTTTCGAGAGCATATCAATAGAGCGAAAGAGCGGTAAGCCGGATTATCAGTTGTTGCTGTCCCAGGCCAGAGCCCTGTGCGAAGGGGAGAGTGATCCGGTGGCGAATCTGGCCAATATCTCGGCACTGATTATGGACGCCCTGAGTGATATCAACTGGGCCGGATTCTATCTCTGGGATGCTGACCGAGACAGACTGGTACTCGGTCCGTTTCAGGGACTGCCAGCCTGTGTGACCATCAAGAGCGGGAAAGGAGTCTGCGGAACCGCGTTTGCCCGGCGGGAAAGTCGGCGGGTTGCCAACGTTCATGATTTTCCCGGTCATATTGCCTGCGACGGGGCGAGCAACTCCGAGTTGGTCGTACCGATCATCAGTTCCCAGGGCTGTGTGGGGGTACTCGACATCGACAGTCCGCGTTTTGATCGCTTCAGCGAGGCTGATCAGGAGGGAATGGAACAGTTGTGCGCATTCCTGGCCGAAACCATTCGATGGGATGAAAAGTGCCCCGAAAACAGCTGATCGAATCAGGATAAGTGCTTCCCCGGTAATCCTCTAGGTACTGATTATCTACCGCAGGAGGATTCCATGCCATTCACCCCCCCGTTCTGCCCCTATCCGGAATGCATGAATCATCAGGGAAGTGAGATTCATCATGCAAACTGGTTTGTGCGAAATGGTCACGCCCATTGCCGGCGTACCGGCATCACCGCCCGATTTCGCTGCAAGCGCTGCCATCGATACTTCAGTGAGAACACGTTTCACCTCGACTATCGGACCCACCATCGCC
>CAWZYW010000238.1:0-4729 GCA_963966255.1 uncultured Salinispira sp.
GGATACAGGGCGATGCCGGCGCTCCCGGTGACGTGTAGGGTTATGTCGTTCAGGTGCATGGGAGCGGACAGGGTGGCGAGCAGTTTGCGGGCGATTACTTCACTGCTGTTCCGGTCATTCATCTGGGGCAGAATAAACAGGAACTCGTCCCCGCCGAATCGCGATACGGTGTCGTAGCTTCTCAGGCCGGCGGTCAGGCGCCTGGACACTTCTATCAGGAGGGTGTCCCCTGTATCGTGCCCAAGGCTGTCGTTGATGGTCTTGAAGGAATCCAGGTCCATGAGCATCACCCCGAAGGGTTCGCCGCTCCGCTTGCTGTGGGCCATCTCGGTGCGGAGGCGGTCGTAGAACAGCGCCCGGTTGGGGAGATTGGTCAGGGCGTCGTAGTACGCCATGTGGTTGATCCGCCGCTCCTTGGTGATCTTCTCCAGGATGTCGGCCAGCAATATCGCCGTGGTGCCGAGATTGCCTTTTTTGGCCTCGTTCGCCAGGTCTTTTTCTTCACGGTAGCCAAGGACGAAAAAGCCCCGCACCGTCCGGCCGCTCCTCAGGGGAATGGCGATGGCCGAAGCGCAGCCCCGTTCCCTGTAGTACTCCCGGGCCCGATCCCGTTTCAGCGAATTACCGACATCCGGGAGCAGCACCGGTTCGCGCATGCTATGGTATTCCTCGATGATTTCCAGCAGGTCCATGGCGGCGACCCCTGCGGCGATTTCCGGAGCTATGCCGCCTGCTGTCCATTCGAAATACATGTCGGTCTGCCGGTTTTCGCTGTCGATCCGGAGGATGGCGGCGTGTTCCGCCTGGAAGAACTCCCCGATCTTGCGCAGGGTTTCTTCCATCAGCAGGCTGAGGGTATCTTCCGATACGGTGACCAACTGTATGGAAATATGCGACATGAGCTTTTGAAACTGGATCTGGGCGTAATTTTCCCGCAGCCGCCGGAAGTAAATCCCCTGGACGTAGAGCGCCAGCAGCGCGCCGGTCAGGTAAAACATCAGCCGCGCGATATGATCCAGGGAGTTCAGCGGGAATTTCCCCGACGGCATCAGGATCCACCCGATGATCCCCGAAGCCAGGCCGGAGAAGACGATCACGTAAATCAGCTTTTTTCGCCGGAACACGCTGGCCATTCCCAGGAATACCACCGGCAGGGGCCAGACGATATTGCTGCCGTAATCCCTCATGTACCAGAGTATGATGACCGGGAGGGTAATGCCCACCAGGGCGACCATGCTGTTTTCCCGGGCATCGGGTTTGAGGGGCAGATGGGGCAGGAGTTGGAAGATGGAGCCGAAGGTGTACAGGAGCGCTGAAAAAAGGATCAGCCGGTATGCGGATCCCGGGTCGAAGAAATAAAGGACGAAGTTCAGCAGGGCGGCGAAGCGGAAAAAGTACCCGGCGTAGCGGTAGAAACTGAGCTGTTCGTCATCATTGAGCAGCTCGGGCGAATACGCGGTCCGCCGGGCTGGAATCAGTTCCCGGCGTTCCATGCCTCTGTATATCGCCCAGAGTGGCAGCATGATCAGCAGCGGGGCGGTATTCGGCACCGCGCTCAGGAAGCTGAGCTTCAGCGCGGTGTCGGTCAATGTGCCGATGATCAGCGCCGCCGCGAAGGTCGAGAGGATGTAGATCGACAGCTTCCGTCGGGCCCGATTGCGATAGCCCCATCGGACGATCAATCCCAGGCTGATCACCACCGCCGCCAGGTAGTAGCTATTGAACAGGGTATTCCACAGGCTCTCCAGCGCCAGATTCTGCCATCCGAAAATGGACTCTTCGAGAATAAACTCCTGCCGGGCGCCCCTGCCGACGAATGCGTAGGCTACGGTGATTACCGCGGCCGGTAGATAGAGCGCGGCCATGATCGCCGGCCGGCGGAGCGGACGCGCATTGCCGGTCAGCAAGGCGATGTAGTGCAGGAGCATCGAATAGAAGGGGCCCCATCCCAGGGCGGCGAATCGCCTCCAGAACAGGGCGCTTTCCGGATCGGGAGAAAGCGCGGCGAAAGACAATCCCAGGGTCCATATTCCCAGGCAGCTGACCACCAGGAAAAACAGCCGGTTCGCGGCGGACTTCGGGCTGAAGGAATACCCGGCGATCCCGATGATCGAATAGAATCCGAAAGCCAGAAAGAGAAGGACGGCATAGAGGAAATCACCGGTGTTCAGCAGGAAGTTCATTCTATCATTATAGGGAATGGCGACTTGATTATCGAGAAATCCGTACCGGGAAACGCCGCTACTTCGACGCGGGCGCCGCGTTCAGGTTTTTAAAGACGACGGTAAACCTGGTTCCCCGGTCTTTCCCGATTTTTAGCTGTCCGGACAACTGTTCGGCGAGCATCCTCACGATGGTCAGTCCGAAACCGGATTGATTTTTTGAAAGCGATTCCTCGGTGATACCGATACCGTCATCCCGGACGCTCAATACGCTGTGATCAGCTTCGTGGTTAAAGTCGATCTGTATGTGTTTGCCAGTCTCGCCGCGAAACGCGTGTTTGAGGATATTGGTGACCAGCTCGTTTAGGATGATCCCGACTAGCACCGCCTTGCCTGATTTCAGGCTTATATCGTCAATATTTTTTTCTATGGTCAGCGACGTATGCTCGGGATGAACGGAAAGCAGGGATTTGAGCAGTTCATCAAAATAGCTCTTGATCGAAACATCTTCATATTGCTGATCGACCAGCAGCTTTTCATAGAGGACCCGGACTCCCTGAACCCGTGAAATGGCGAGTTTGAGCGAATTTACGGCTTCCGGATTGGACATCTCATCGGCCTGTATCCACAGCAATGCCTCGATCGAGGCGATATTATTCTTGATCCGATGATGAACTTCGGTGAGGAGGGTCTCTTTTTCCGATAACTGGCGCTTGATTTCCTCTTCCACCGTTTTACGGTAGGTGATGTCCTGGAAGAACCCGAATACCCGGCGGTTTTCCAGATCAGACTTACCGATGGCATGAACGTGCCGGTGCTTGCCTTTTGCGGTGATTATTTCCAGTTCCAGATCAAACGGCTCCCCATGTTCGATTGCCCGGTTCACGGCGTCTTCGATGACGGGTCTTGATTCCTCTGTGTAAAAGCCCACTGATTTTTCCAGGGAGAGATCGAAATCCAGATCCACTTCATGAATCCGGTATGTTTCATCGGTCCAGTTCTGTTCGCCGGTATCGATATTCACTTCCCAGCCGCCTACTTTGCCAACCTGTTGAGATTCGGAGAGCAGGCGTTTGGTCCGTTTCAGGGCCTCTTCAACCTCTTTTCGTTCCGTTATGTCCTGTATCGCGCCATGCATGCGGATCGGGGTGCCTTCTTCATCGAATTCAAGCTTGCCAGTACCGTGCACCCAGCGTTCCGCACCATCGTTGATACGGACGATCTTGTACTCGAGGTCGAAACTCGTTCTTTCCCGCACCACCCGTTCATGATAGGCATATACCTTTTCACGAAAATCCGGATGCAGGAACGCCGCCCAGCCGGCAATGGTGTGCGGATAGCTCTCATCTATTCCGAACACCTGGTACAAGTTCGGGGAGCAGACCCACGCGCTTTTGTCGATGTCCGTCTCAACCAGGTCGGTCGAATAGGAACAAATATGCGCCAGGGCCTCGGAGTTGCGCATCATCTCTTCATTTTTCCGAAGGGCGGCTTCCTTTTCGCGCTCCTTCACCGATGATTCGAACAGCTTGTACGCCATCTTGATGGAAGCGTCCAGTACGGTAATCGATGAATTTTTCACTACATAGCCGTAAGAGGTAATGCGTTCGGTTGTTTCAACGATTTCGCGCTCGCTATGGCTCGACAGGAAAACGATGGGGATTTCATGGCGCCTGAGTATGCGGGCCGCTGTCTCCGTGCCGTCAATCCCCGCACCGAGGTCGATATCCATGAGGATCAGAGAGATATCCGGATTCGAATCTATCATCTCGACGGCTTTTTCCCCGCTGACAGCCGTGACTACCTGGTATCCGTATTTATTCAGGGCTTTCTGTTCGGCGATGGCGGTAATTACATCATCTTCAACCAGGAGTAAGGTTTTGTTGTCACCTTCCGGCGTATCGCTTTCCCTCATACACTATATAAGTATAGTTCAATTTCCGGCACTCTGATGAGGTTCGCGTCCACTGGGGTATGGCGATACAACAGTCCCCCCGCCACCATCAGCAATGTCATGCATATGAAATACGCGAAAATCATCTTCAGCCCTGCCTTTTTCGCAGCCGACGGGTTTTTGCTGATGATAAAAAAGCCAAGAGTGAATGAACCGGTCAGCAGGGCATCCGCGGCGAACAGCAGCGCCGGCAAGCCACTGCCCGGCCGGGCGGACAGCAGCAGGTACGACAAAAGCCCCAGATGCAATGTCCCTATTGCGGCGAAGATTCCCCTGGCGGCGGGCAATCCCAGTTTTATGGGAAGCGATGAGTCGCCGTTTTTCCGATCGCCTTCCTCATCCAGGATATCCCCGGCGATTTCCAGCTGCAGACTGGTGAGAAAGGCCACCGGAACGATAAAGGGCAGGAGCCCTGAGCTGAGCACCGTGGCAAGCTCCCCGGTGCTTTGCATGCTGAATATGCCGTATCCCAGGAAGACCGCGGCCACCGAAATGCTCACCTGCAGGTTGGGAATAAACAGAAGACGGCCTTTGAGAAAGCTGTACGCCGTTGCGTTGGGGTAGATTAAAACGGAAAAGGCAAACCCGGGCAGGCCCGAGCTGGCGGCGAATA
>CAWZYW010000239.1:0-4721 GCA_963966255.1 uncultured Salinispira sp.
ATACAGGCCGCTGAGCAGATGCCAATAATCCGCTTCGTCGGCGAGACTCACTCCCCTGGTGATTACCGACCAGTTTGCCGGAAGATCAATTCCTTCCCCACCCTCGTACAAAGCGATGGAATATTTCCGCAGCTGACCCAGCGGAGCGAGAGAAAATTCCGGCGCATCGCTGCTCTGGCGGCTCACCGCCGCGAAGATACGCCGGATCTCCGGCACATCACTTCGCAGGGTCTGCAGCAGAGACAGATACACACTCTCCACCTGGGCGATCCGGTCGGGATCGTCCAGGAAAAAGGGATTCTCCAGCAGGCTCAACAGGGCCCAGTATTGATCGCTCAGCTGGCCGTCAGGCAAAAAAAGCTGCCGCTGAAGCTCAGCTCCGCTGATATTCGCCGGCAGGGTTTGTACAAGATTTTCCTCTATACGACGCAGATCATCGATGTACGCCGCCCAGCGCGCATCGGGTACCGACCGGATTTCTTCGAGGAAGGAAGCTCTGATCAGCCGATTATAGCAAAGTACCGCATCATCGGCCCGCAGCGCTTCGGACCCGGGAGCTTCCCGGAAAATCAGGTCCACCGGATCGGACATGAATCCGGCGAACTGCCGGCCCGGAGGAGCTGAAAGAAGGGCATCGATAAATGCCGACGGATAAGAACCGTCCCTCAGCGTATCGGCCAGCACTTCGATCCCTGCGGCCCGGGCCAGGATAAAAAATCCTGCGGCGTCATCCAGGGCATGCTGACCCGGTGAACGGAACGAATGCCAGAATCGGGAATTCGGGGTGATATCCGGTCTGAGAAGCACCATGGCCCCGGCTATCCTATCAAAAACCTCGAGGAAAAACTCCCGCTCCCACTCGGCGGCGGAAAGCAGTTCGATGGCCAGGCGGGCTTCTTCCACGCCCCGGTTCGCCTCGCTCACAGGTCCGGGCTCGCTTCGCCCCGTGAGCTCCTGATAGCGCAGGAACCCTTCGGCATAGTACCGATCCCGCCAACGCTGCAATGCTAAAATCGCCGGAGCAAAGCCCCGATCGGCCGGCTGATTCGCCAGGAGGACAAAAAGCTCGTCCAGATCATCGTGATACGGCGCCGACCATGAATCTATTATATAGAGGGGATAATCAGGGGAACTGTCCATCGGCATCCCGTCGGAACCGATGACCGTCGGAGCACGCTGGGCCGAGATGGCAACTGATACCATGAACAGTGCCATGGCGAACAGGCGTAGGAGTCGGGAAGCTGACAGATATACCATCGTAGAACCACCTCATGCTATAGTTCGGGGATGAGCAACGGATCCAATGACCTTTTTACCGCAAAGGACCCGGAGCATCAAGGCGGAGCGGCGGGCGAGCCCCTGGCCAGCCGGATGCGTCCCCGGACCCTTAATGAATTCGCCGGACAGCAGCACATTCTCGCCCCTGGAAGGCTTCTGCGACGGGCCATCGAAGCCGATCAGCTGAGTTCCCTGATCTTCTCCGGCCCTCCGGGTACCGGCAAAACCACCCTGGCGAGGATTATCGCCGCCACGACAAAAAGCAGATTCCAGAGCCTCAATGCCGTGCTCTCCGGGGTAAAAGATATCCGCGAAGCCATCGAAGAAGCGAAGAACCAGAAAGCATACTACGGTCAGAGAACCATACTGTTCATCGACGAAGTGCACCGCTGGAACAAGGCTCAGCAGGACGCCCTGCTGCCCTGGGTGGAAAACGGCACGGTTGTCCTCATCGGCGCCACGACGGAGAATCCGTACTTCGAGGTAAACGCAGCCCTGGTTTCCCGGAGCAGGATCTTTCAGCTCAGAAGCCTGGAATCGGATGATCTGCGCAAGATCCTGGAGCAATGCATATCTGATCCGATCCGGGGATACGGGCAGTTCACCGTGGAAATCGACGATGATGCCGCGAATCACCTGATCGGTGCCTCACGGGGGGACGCGAGGGCGCTGCTGGGGGCCATCGAACTTGCCGTGGAGACTTCGGTTCCCGAGTTCCCTCCGGAGCCCGGGACCAGAATTCATATCAGCCTGGAGACCGCCGAGGACAGTATCCAGCAGAAGGCGGTTCTCTACGATAAGAACGGCGATTATCATTACGACAGCATTTCGGCATTTATCAAGAGTCTCCGGGGCTCCGATCCCGATGCGGCCCTTTACTGGATGGCGCGGATGATCAATGCCGGCGAAAGCCCCCGGTTCCTGTTCCGGAGGATGCTGATATCCGCCGCTGAGGACGTGGGCCTGGCCGATCCCCGGGCCCTGGAACAGGTCGAATCCGCCGCACGGGCCTTCGACCGGGTCGGTCTGCCCGAGGGTCAGTTCTTCCTGGCCCAGGCGGCTATCTACCTGGCCACCGCACCGAAAAGCAATTCTTCCCTGGGATACTTCGATGCGCTGGAAACCGTGAAGGCCGAAGAGGCCCCGGCGGACGTGCCGAACCATCTCAAGGACGCAAACCGGGATAAAGAGGGCTTCGGTCACGGTCAGGGCTACCTCTATCCCCACGCGTACGGGGAACATTGGGTGGCTCAGCAGTACCTGCCGGGCAATCTGAAGGGCCAGGTCTTCTACCAGGGAGGGCAACTGGGGTATGAGAGCGAGGTCTACGCCCGGGTACTCCGTCGCCGGGAACTGCAGCTGGAACTGCCCGATGATCCTTACCGTGAAATATTCAGTTCCGCTGGACGGAACTCCGAAGGCGGCGCCGCCCGGAACCGATGGATAGAGCGCAGCGAAGGATCCGCGGCGGAGGGCTGGGAGCGCCTGAGGGGTGAAGCGTTCGGCGTTCTGGAACGACGGAGCGGGCTCTCACGGCACAGCCGGATCTTTCTGGCCGGAGAAGGCACCTCTCCCCTGGCCTGGGAGGCCCTCAGGCGCTGTCCCGAGGGCCAGACTCTCTGCAGCTTCTCCGATCCGGAGGAGGCCCGGCGCATGCGCTATCTGGCCGATCAGGCCCCGGGACTGGAAGCTCCCCTCATCCTGGCTGAACCGGAGGCGCTGATGGCCGGGGACGAACTTCCCGAACACGACCTGCTTCTGTTTCGGGGTGAAATGGGGCAGTTTACCACGCTTGCCCGGCGCCGGAGCGGCGGAGGAGAAACCGCGGCATTCCTGGAAACCGCGGCGTACCTGCGGCCGTCGCTGTCGCTGTGGTACGCCGAGCTGGAAACCGCCGACCCCGAGCTCGGCACCCGGTTCGAAAGTGCCGAAAAGGCCTATTTTGGCGGCCTGCGGGCCAAGGCCGCCGAACCGCGCTGGTCTGCCGAGGAGCTGCTGCCGGTGCAAGTCGACGCACTGCCGGGTCCGGGGCAAATCGCCGCATGGTTCGCCAATCCCCGCTACCGGAGTGAGCTGGAGCGTCATTTATCCGCTGAGGATATCGCTAATCTGGAACGGGATATCGTCGCCGCGCTGCGCACCGGCGGCCCCCGGCGGCCGGTGTGGCGGCGATGGTACCGCCTGGGTTTTTTTAACGCCGATTCTTGACAAAACCTTCCGGGTACTATATATATTAGCGCTCACGTGGTGGATGTAGTTCAATGGTAGAGCCCCAGATTGTGGTTCTGGTTGTTGCGGGTTCAAGTCCCGTCATCCACCCTCTCACGCGTCCGTAGCTCAGCTGGATAGAGTGCCGGACTTCGAATCCGTGGGTCGCAGGTTCGAGTCCTGCCGGGCGCGAAACCCCCTTTTCCGGGGACAAGAAGCTTTACAAAGGCGCGGTGTTTTGTTACATTGCGCAACGCAATTGAGCTGAATCGGGATACCCGGGGCAGCTGCACGTACGGGCCGTTAGCTCAGCTGGTAGAGCAGCAGACTCTTAATCTGCGGGTCGAAGGTTCGATCCCTTCACGGCTCATTTCCGCCCGGTTTTGGCAGATGCGGACGGAAGGCTCCGAAGTGGATTTCGCATGCTTATTAAGCGGAAATCTATTGACGGAAAAAAACAATTTGTATTAGTATCTGCCAGCGGTGTCTGCGAGAGTGGTGAAATTGGTAGACACGCTAGATTTAGGATCTAGTGCCTTACGGTGTGAGGGTTCGAGTCCCTCCTCTCGCATCCACTCTCAACCGGCGCTGTCGGCGGATCGGAGATTATGGTATACTGTATTCTCCAGTGAAGCATCTTGCGGGAGTAGCTCAGTGGTAGAGCTCTACCTTGCCAAGGTAGATGTCGCGAGTTCGAATCTCGTCTCCCGCTCTACAAGCGATAAGCGATCTGGTGAACTCCAGGTCGCTTTTTTTTTGCGGTTCGCAACTCATACATAACGCCAGCGGATTTCCCCCGGCGTTCTCCAGGAGAGAACATGATTGATTCAAAAACCGTTGAGAAGCTCGAGAACAGTCGGGTGCGACTTTCGGTAAAAATCGCCAAAGACGAAGCCAAGAAGGAATACGACGAACTCCTTCGGGAATACAGCAAGAAAGCCCATATCAAGGGTTTCCGTCCCGGCAAGGCTCCGGCGGCGGTCCTCGAGAAAAAATTCGGAGACGGCATCCGGGTGGAAGTCGCCCAGAAGCTCATCGAAGAAAGCCTGAAGACCATCTACGAAGAAATCGATGAAAAGCCCCTGCAGTACGCCGCGCCTGAGCTGGAAGGTGAGCTGGATTTCATTCCCGGCGAGGCCTTCGATTACGTGGTTACCTACGATATCTTCCCCGAAGTCGAACTCAAGGAGCTGACGGGCATCACGGTGGAAGAGCCCCAGGTGACTATCGGAAAG
>CAWZYW010000240.1:0-4718 GCA_963966255.1 uncultured Salinispira sp.
CTACCACCGCGTTCGCGCCGATGTGCCGCAGGCCCTGGGTAAGGCCGATGCTGGTGGTGGTTTTGCCTTCGCCGGCGGGGGTGGGGGTGATGGCGCTGACCAGGATCAGCTTTCCCGCGGGCTGCTTCATGATCCGCTTGATCGCCCCGAGGGATATTTTCGCCTTGTAGGGTCCGTAGTGAAGCAGGTCTTGGCTTCTGAGTCCCACGGCCCCGGCTATCTCTTCAATCGCTTTCAAATTCTTTTCATTCATGCTGACTCCTGTAATAGCCCGTATCTGCGGACCATATCAGCATGAACCGAGTCCGCCGAATCATCAAGGAAAAAGCGGTGCAAAGGCTTATAATACAGGAGTGATCGACTCAATCCTTTCCCAGTTCGCCGACGGACGCAGCGCTTTTCTCCTCCTGTACGCTCTGGCCTTCGGTGCTTCCATTCTCGCGTTCACCCGCAAGTCCATGATCACCCTGCGGGCCCTCATCGTGGTGAGCTCCAGCAGCTACGTGCTGTACTATTTCCTGTTTCCCGCCGAACCCCTTTGGCTGGATATCATCACCGAGACCGTGGCGGTGGGGGTCAACCTGTTTATGCTGGTGATCCTGATCCGCAACGAGCGGGGCATGGGATTCCGGGAGGAAGAGAAGGAGCTGTACGCCGCCTTTTTCAGCGCCCTGAGCCCCTTCGAGTTTATCAAGCTCAATCGGCAGGCGGTGTGGAAAAACGTAGAAGAGGGTACCCTCCTGGCAGAGCAGGGCAGGCATCAGGACGACCTCTATTTTATATACGATGGCGCGGTGGAGGTCTGGCAGGATGATAAGCGGATCAATACCCTGTATTCAGGCTACTTCGTGGGGGAGATAAGCTTCACCCTCTCGCGCCCCGCCAATGCCAGCGTGAAGGTCCTGACGCCCAGCCGGGTTCTATGCTGGAACCAGGAAACGCTCAAAGCGTTCCTGGCCCGTAATCCGGCGCTGAAGAGCAAATTCGACCTGATGATCACCACCGACCTGGCCAACAAGCTGACCCCCGGGAGCCCGAACCGGGAAGACTGAGGCTCAAGGCATCGGACCGGTTCCTACAACTCGTTGGCGAAATACCCCATGCTGAGTTCGATGACCTTCCGCGCGGTGGGGATCGAATCGAAGGTATGGTTTCCCCCTTCGATGATCTCCAGGCGGGAACGGTCTCCGTAGATATCCTGATAGTTCTTTCCGATCTCCACTGGCACCACGTCGTCCTGATCACCGTGGATGATCAGGGGATTCCCGCCGAAGGCTTCGAGCCCCTGGTAAATTTCGAAGCTTTTCAAATCCTCGATAAAGCCGCGCCCCACCGCGAAACCGTAATTGTCTATATATCCCTGTTTCTCAAGTTGGCTCTGATCGGCGTCATCTGCGAAACGGGAAATGCTCCCCGCCGGCGCCCAGAGGCAGAGGCTTTTAACCTGTTCCGGCCGGGCTGCGGCGACACGGCTGGCCACCACTCCCCCCATGCTCAAACCCAGAATGCCGATCCGATCGGCATCCACGTCATCCCGGGCCCGAAGGTAATCCAGCACCGCCAGGCCGTCTTGCACCTCGCTGGAAAGGGTCATGTGCTCGAAGTCGCCATCGCTTTCGCCGCTGTGGAGAAAGTCGAAGCGGACGCTGGCAATGCCCGCCTCTGCCAGGGCCCGGGAGAGCTTGACGAAAATAAAGTGGGGTTCCATTTTGTTGCCGGTGAATCCGTGAAAAATAGCCACGGCCGGAACCTTGCCAATTGGGCCATCGGGTCGGTGAAACATTCCCCGCATGGTCATTCCGCCCCGATCGAGGGTTACCGCCTGTTGCATATCCGCCTCCTGTCTCTTTCATGCTACCATGGGATTCCCGGGATCAGCTAATAATTATTGGATGATTGGACCCTGGGCGATTATTCAAGCGCTACCCTGCGATTTCGAAAAACGGTAGAATGCACCAAACAAATTTGAAGTGCTCCAAAAACAGCTGATTTTTTTCCTATATCTCGCTTCGCAGCCGCCGTTTAGGCCGGTTATTTTGGTTCCCCGCCGTTCTCTATTCTTAACTCATTCCGGCCATAGGATTTATTTAGGGAGTATCAGCCGTTTTCGGAGCACTTCAAAACAAATTCGATAGCTGACAGAAATCTATTGATAGAGCCTGCTTTGCCATTTATCATCGACCCTGGCTTTGTCCGAGTCGTCAATGCAGTATGGCATTGGCTGCTCAAAACAAAAGCGAGAAAAAAGACGCGGTATCAGAATAAAACCGACCGGCCGGTTGCTCCGATATCAATAAACAAGAGCTTCTGGATGTGAAACATGAATTGGGGGTTCATTTCTTGCGCAGAAAAAATCGAGTTCAAGTATTTGTACTGTTTATTACCATCAGCTTTTTATACGTCTCTTGTGCATCCTTTGGTGAAGAGAGCATTTCCCTGAGATCCGGTACCTATGAATCATATTTCCAGAGTGAAATAGAAAATGGATACACTCCGGGAATCAATACGATATATGCGGATGGTACCGGTTATTTCGAACTATCTATCGGGAAATGCGCCGTGTATATTGAAGAATATCAATGGGAAATAAATGAAGATATGCTGATTGTTCGAAATCTCCGTAGCTATACCTATGATCCGTGCAAAGATGCCGTATTGGAAGTCTACGAAAGTTACACCCAGTATTTTGAAATTCTCAATTATACTCCGTCGGTAATTGAAATGACCCTGAGGAAAGATGTGTATGCAGACGGAACCGAGGAATATTTCGATTACCCGGAGTCCTACTTCTGGGAGTATGCGGGCTCGCAATAAAACCATAAATGCTCGGAGAGCGTTGCTTTTCGAAGTCACCGATTACCCGGAAACGCGGCCATTAATACAGGGAAGTTGAGAGTCTTACATGCATTCGCTGATACGCGTAGTCCATAGGCAGTGCCAAGGAGATATTCCATGGAAATGAAAATCAGAGAATTCCATCATTCGGATATCCCCCATCTGATGGAGATCTGCTTAAAAACCGGGGATGACGGAAAAGACGGGACGGACTGCTACTCGGATCCACACTTCATCGGCCAGCTCTATGCCCTGCCGTATGTCATACATAATCCTGAATTGTGCATGGTAGTTCATGAGCACGAGATTCCCGTCGGCTACATCCTCGGTACCGATGATACCAGAGAGTTCTACCGGTGGATGGAGAATCAGTACCTGCCGACGCTGAGAAGAAGGTATCCATCGGGCATGCAATGCGCCTCTCAAACCGAAGAGTTTTTCCTGTCCCTCATGCATACGGATCGCTCCCTGGTCGAAGTCGATCCCCGGTTTCCTTCTCACCTGCATATCAATCTGCTGCCAACCGCTCAGGGAAAAGGCCTGGGTCAGCAGCTCATCACCCGCTTCACGGAGAAGTTATCTGAACTCGGCAGCCGGGGGGCTTATTTGCACACCGGTCCGGAAAATGGGAAAGCGATCGCATTTTACCAGAGGAACGGCTTTGAAATTATTGAAGAAAAGCCCGGTTCAGTGAAACTTGCGCTTTCGCTGATGTAATAAGGAGCAGCAAATCAAAATATCCATTCAGCCGATGTATAACGACCGGAATCGCTATTACGAGTTGGCCCGGGAAAACGACTTCGGTATCGAGACCGTCACCTTTGCGGCATCGTTTATCCTGAACGATGAACGCTTGTATCAGGAAGAACTGGCAAAGCACATTTCCGAATTATCCCATGACTACCCGGTTAAGAGCATGCATGGGCCCTTCAAGGACATCAGCATTCACAGTCCCGATCGTTTGATTGCGGAGGTTTCCAAAGCGCGAATCGAACAAGCGGTTACAACCGCCATACAACTGGACAGCGAGATCATCATACTTCATACCGGGATCAATACGCTGATCAGGAATACCAACTACTTGGCTCATTCGATTAATGTCCAGTCGGAAATCTATCGGGAGCTCCTGGACCGTAACCCAAGCCTGAGAATCTATATCGAAAATATGTGGGAAGCCGATCCCAGACCATTCATTGAGATGTATGATCGGGTTGCCAGCGATCGCTTCGGGATTTGTCTCGATACCGGACATGCGAATATTTTCAGCGAGATCCCGGTCCATGAATGGATTGCCGAACTCGGTGAGCGCATACGGTACTTCCATCTCAACGATAATCACGGTGAATATGACAGCGAATCCGCCCTCGGCGATGGAACTATCGATTGGCATCGGGTCTTTCGCGCCATCAATTCCCGATCCCTCCAGGACAGGATCGCCGTGCTGGAGGTGGGAAGCATCGAAAATATTATAAAAAGCATAAGCGTTATGGAGCGTATGCCAGGCGCTCTATAGCGGTCGAAGGATGTTTATTGTCCGGGAGCATAGCCCGGGGTGACTTCTGGCCGGGAAAATTCGGAGGCGCGGTAGACCTCACGATTTTTGTTGATGATGCTGATCGTTTCGATGCTGCCCTCGGGCATATCCATTATTTGCTGAGTGAATACAAGACCGATCGATGGAGCCGCAGAAACGCCGTTGCGCAACTGAATCAGAATTTGAACAAGTCCATTGAACTGCTCATCAAAGGATGACAAAATGCCCTGCTATCGGGACCGGGAAGATAGATTCAAAAGCAATCTGCTGGCATTCTTCACCTGAAAAAACCCCCGTGATTCTTCCGATTCACGGGGGGTGGTAACATTTACGGACTATCGCTCGAGGG
>CAWZYW010000241.1:0-4701 GCA_963966255.1 uncultured Salinispira sp.
ATCCCGCATGTCCTCCACGACAATCATTTCACCGCTGCGCTTCACCGTGTTCGTAAGTCCGTGCTCCCGGGGCTGGGCGAATGCTTCCTTCGCAGTACCGCGGCGGTCGTAGGTGGCACCGAAACGCAATCCGTTCGCATCTACCAGGAAAATATTAACGTCGACCACGTCGGATATGAGCTTCAGGGCTTCGGCGGACACGAGCTCAAGCACCTCTTTTAGATCGAGATGGGCCGTGAGGGTATTTGCGATTCTTTTGAACGCATCCAGTTCAGTTTCTTTGCGCGCGAGGTCAGATTCCAGTCTGCTCAGGTCCAACGATTTATCATTCACTCTTACTAATGATACTTTGACCGGCACTCAATTGCCAGTGTAGATGAATCGTCAAAAAAAAACCCGCAGATCTTCATCCGCGGGGCGTTATGACTTCGACGGGGGCAGGAGGTAGGGAGCACCCGCCAGTGCGGAATCAGGCTACGTAAGACTCAAGATAGCGGCTGCGAGTGGGATGCTGCAGGCGCTTGATGGCTTTCTTTTCGATCTGACGAATCCGTTCCTTGGTCAGGTTGTATCGGTCGCCGATTTCCTTAAGGCTCATGGGCGCATGACCGTTGAGACCGAATCGGAACTGGATTATTTCGGCTTCCTTGTCAGTGAGGGTTTCCAGAATGCTGTTGATTTCTTCTTTCAGCGAGGCATGCATTACCACGTCCTCGGGGAGGGCGTTTACGGTGTCTTCGACAAAATCGCTGAGGACCGAGCTATCCTTCTCCCGATATACCGGAGTGTCCAGCGACACATGTTCGCGGCTGATATTCACCAGATCGGTCACGTGTTCTTCGGACATATTCAGCGAGCGGGCGATTTCCTTCATTTCTTCGGTCTCTCCGAAATTGCCGGAAATGCTTTTCCGTACTTTTTCAATTTGTACCAGCTCATTTGCCCGGTTCAGGGGAAGGCGGATCATCCGGCTCTTTTCGCAGATTGCCTTGAGGATCGCCTGGCGAATCCACCAAACCGCATAACTGATGAAGTGGAAACCTTTGTCGACGTCGAAGCGCTCGATGGCGTTCAACAAACCGATATTTCCTTCGCTGATCAGATCGACCAGGGGGAGTCCCTGATTCTGATACTTCTTGGCTACATTGACCACGAAGCGGAGGTTCGCCTGCACCAGTTTATCCTTGGCAAGTTGTTCGCCGTCACGGGCACGGGTTGCAAGGTCCACTTCCTCTTCACGAGTGAGAAGGGGAATGCGATTGATTTCCTTAAGATATATCGTAAGAATATTTTCATCGGAAGTGCTGCTTCCGGAATTGATGCGCTTTTGCTGTACCTGACTCATGAGGCCTCCTGCCACCTATAAAGCAAAGGGCGTGCCAACACGGAAATATTTATTCTTTTCTTGTAAGTCATTATACTGTATCAATTTATATATATCACATTTAGTGATTGCTAAATATTCCTTGTATCACATTGTGCAATATTGACCCAACTAATATCACAAGGTGCATGATTGGGTACTTTTGACTCATAACATGGTGATCTCCATGTTTTCCGGGTCATTTGGTCCATTTTGACCCATCGAATACAGGAAAATCTGTCGCCGCCGCCGCTATTTTCTTGACCAATTCACGGCCATTGCGTATATTTCCACCACACTGCAAACAGATCAATTGTACTCAGTTCAGGAGGAAGGGTATGAATGTACAGCCTTTAGGCGATCGGGTACTGCTCAAGACCGAAGCGGGTGAAGAGAAAACTTCCGGGGGTCTCTTTATTCCCCAGACCGCCCAGGAAAAAACCCAGACCGCGGTTGTCTCAGCCATCGGCGACGACACCGACGTCATCACCGTAAAAACCGGTGACCGGGTCATGTACGACAAGTACGCTGGCACCCAGGTGAAGATCGATGGGGATGACTACCTCATCGTGAGCTTCTCCGACATCATCGCCGTGATCAAGTAATCTGAATCACAGAACCATTCGCTACGCCGTCCTTCGGGGCGGCGTTTTTTTTGTCCCGATCTTTCAGCCGAAAAGAACCCGCTCGATTTCCTCAAGTAGACGCTCCGCCCGCTCAGTCATCAGCCGGGCCGGAGGCAGCGAATTAATAAAGCTCCTGCCATATGCTTTGGTAACGATCCGCTTGTCCGTGATCAGAATCACACCCCGGTCGCTGTTGCGGCGCATCAGCCGACCGAACCCCTGCTTCAGCTTCATCACCGCCTCGGGCAGACTGAGTTCGAAAAACGGCGCTCCGCCCCGGCGTTCCACCGCCTCGGTACGGGCCAGAAGCACCGGTTCGGTGGGTACCCGGAACGGCAGCCGGCAGATGATAAGGAGCTGCAGGGCATCCCCCGGGGCATCGACGCCCTCCCAGAAACTGTGAGTGGCGAAGAGCACCGATGATGCGTCATCCCGGAAACGGCCCATGAGACGCCCCCGGTCGTCGTCCCCCTGCCGCAGACAGGTAATGCCCTGCTCCACCAGAATGGGCTTGCAGTACTCGTAGATATCCCGAAGCATGGCGTAGCTGGTGAACAGCACCAGGGCGTGGCCGCCGGAACGACCGATAGCCTCCGAGACGAATCCCTTCAACCACTCGCTGTAGCGCTGGCCTTCAGAAGGGTCCGGCGCGTCGTCGGGTACCCCCAGCAGCACCCGGTTGGGATAATCGAATGGGCTCTCCAGGCTGCGAAAATCAACCCGATCGTTCCCCAAAAGCCCCACGCGCCGGCGCCAGTAATCGATGGAGTGATTTACCGAAAGCGTCGCCGAGGTCATGACGATGCTCGGGTAGGGTTCGAACATTGCCTCCTCCAGCAGGGGTCCTATTTCGATTGGCGTGGCGGTGAAATGAATAAAGCGGTCTCCGGCATTGGTCCGCCGGCGCTCCATCCAGTAAACCAGATCCGGGCGGGTGTGGTATTCCTTGAAATCCCCGCAGATCCGGGCCATGGATTCCAGCCGTCGGATTATTATACGCAATTCGTTGACCCGCGGATCCTCAACTTCCGAATCCTCCAGGCGCTTGTACTCGTCGGCGAGGAATTCCAGGGCATCCAGGACGCTCTGCTGAAAGCGGCTCAGAGCGGGGAAGAGCGCAGCCTCGAAGGGGTTATCCTGGCTCGCTTCCCGACGCTGCTCGGGCAGGGCGTTTTCATCGGCCCGCAGGCGGATTGAGGAAGATTCGTCGAAAAAGGGAAGCAGCGCACTGTCCAGATCCTGGACGGAGCTACGCATATCCTGGAGCATGCCTTCCAGGGAGGCGAAATCAACCTCGGTGGTACGCCGCAGGTGGGCCACGATCCCGGCGCTCCTGCCCTTGCGGCTGCGAAGCAATATGTTCGCATATTTATGTACCTGGAAGCGATTGAATTCCTGACTGAAATAACTGGTGGCGGCATTCTCTATATTGTGGGCTTCGTCGATGATTAAGCGCTGGAACGCCGGCAGTATGACCGTGGAATCCAGGCCGAATCCTTCCTTGCGTATCGCCAGGTCGGCAAAGAGCAGATGATGGTTGGTGACGATGATGTGGGCTCCCGCGGCTTCCTTCCGGGCTTTCTGCAGAAAGCAGCTTCCCCGCTGTCTGCATCGCATCTCCGAACAGGCATCGGGATCGGAGTTCACTCTGGCCCACAGAGCCCCATCGGGGGCAAAGGGCAAATCGCTGCGGTCCCCGCTTTCGGTGGTCTCGGACCACAGGCGGATCGCTTCCAGCTGCTCCTCGCCGAACAGCCCCTCCTCTTCAACCAGCTCAGTAAGGCGATTCTGACAAAGATACTGATTCCTTCCCTTGGCCAGCACCACCCGGATATCCTTGCCTCCGCGATCGGCGAAAAGCTGCCGAACCGTCGGGATGTCCTTGTCCATGATCTGCTGCTGCAGATTTATGGTCGCCGTGGAAACGACCACCCGCTCCTGATTGGATAACACCCAGGAAAACGCCGGAATCAGGTAGGCCAGACTTTTCCCGACCCCGGTACCAGCCTCGCAAACAGCCACACGGTTTTCGTTGAAAGCTTCGGTGACCATTTCAAGCATATCCAGCTGAGGATCCCGGGGCTCGTATTCGGGTTTTATCTTCGAAAGGGCGCCGCCGGGAAGCAGCATATCCGCAAGGGATGCCAGGTCGAGCTCGGCGGTTTCCCCGGGCAGATAGGCTTCGGTGATCACGTATATCCGTTCCACCTCGTTATCGACGATCCAGCTGCCGATACCCTCCTGAGCCAGGGTCGCGGCAACCTGGAGGTCGGCATCGCTGGGTCGCAACTGCCCTCCGGGATGGTTGTGCACCACAACCTCTCCCTGACTCATATGAGGATAGGGAGCGGGAACCATGTGCTCGTTGCCCCGGGCCACCGGCCGGGCGCTGGTGAGCATCCCATCCTCATCCTGGCTGCAGACGAAGAGCACCTCATGGCCCGAAGCCTGTTCGATGCTGCTGCGCATGAGATTGCGCAATGGGAGGGGGATTCGGGACTGGGCGTCGTTCACCTAGGCCAGCCACCACTGGACAAGCCTGGCTACAAGGGCCTTCATGCGGTCCGCCGCCTGACGGCCGATTTCCACCACCTCGGCATGGTCCAGGCTTTCATGTCCCAGGCCGGCGGCGAAGTTGGTGATCAGGCTGAAGCCCCCCACATCCATACCCAAATATCGCGCGAAAATCGCCTCGGGAACCGTGGACATGCC
>CAWZYW010000242.1:0-4673 GCA_963966255.1 uncultured Salinispira sp.
GGGGAAATGCCGCCGCGGGTCCTCAGCAGCGGCGGGCTCTCCCCCCGCCGCTCCCTCAGGCGGGCCGAGAGGTGGCGGATGGCGCAGCCGTCCCGGTTCGAATCGGAAGCCTCGATGCTGGAAATCCGTGACCGGGTCCGATCCCCCCATGCTTCGTCAAAATCTTTCACCAGGTTGAAGTTCACTTCCCGCCGCCCCCGCGAAAAAAACGAGAAAATCCCGAAAACATCCCCGATGGCCGAAAGGGCATTGCCCAGAAGCAGCACCGCGGCCTTCTCGATATCAAGGACGCTCATGGCCCCCACTTCTGCATTGGTCGAGGAGCTGCTGTCTATGAGCACCCCGACGGCGATGTCCCTGAGGTTCCGGTGCTTTCTTGTGAAAATTTTCTGGTCCCTGGACTCTCCCCGGCTCAGATCGGTGAGGAAATCGAAGGCATCCCCCATGTTGATATCTTCGCCCTGCTCCCAGCGACGGGAAATTTCCAGTTCATCGGGCTGGAGCATAAGGAAGCGCTTTTTTATCCGCTTGTGCAAGCGCTCGTAGCGCCGGAGGATAAGCTGGACGCTCTCGGATTTTCCGGAAGCCAGAACCCGTTCATAGAGCGTGCAGTGCTTGGGGCGGTATTCCCCCCGCCGGGCATCGTATTCGGGATAACGGTATACCTTCACCTCCCCGGACATCAGAAGGCTGCGCAGGTCCTCCCGCTTTTTGTCCTGGACGGCCATGGAGGTCAGGTCGACGGCGGCCCCGTCCTGCCGGGTGTCTGTTTCGATGCGCCCTGATGCCATTTCGGGCAGCAATTCCGGTGACGCGTCCAGCACCAGCTCGGGGGCATAGGCCGGGTGCACCGGAGAGTCGAAATCCTCCCGGATATCCCCCCGCTGGCAGTAGATGATAACGGGATAACGCTCATAGAGCTGATTGAACATCATAAAGCAGGCCCGGGCGCTGTCGGCTACTGTGGCATCATGCCGTTCCACCAGGGAGAGGGCTTCCCGGATATGCAGCATGGTTGTCTGGATTCCCCCGCTCAGGCCGCCGGAAAGTCCCCGCTGCACCGAAAGCTGGACGATGCCCGCCAGGAGCAGATGGAACTGCTCCTCCCGCTTTGCTTTGGCGGCGGCCACCGGATCCCAGAGCCGGGGCATGCCCGGGGTCATCAGGCGGAAGTCTTCTTCCAGCCCGGGGTAGCGCCGGGAAAGCGCCGCGCGGATCCGGGTGTTTTCCGCAACCCGGAACAGCTCCCGGGCGAGGTCGGGGGCGGGGAACATGTAGAAAAAGCGCTCCATCGGGGTTTCCAGGACCGTGATGGTGCGGCCGCCGCGGAACACGATCTCCACCTCCCCGCTGGGCCGTTCGCGGATGGTTTTCGAACGGGCTTCGTACTGGCGCCGGATGTTATCCATGATATCAGGCAGCACCGTGGCATAGCGGTCCCTGATGTCGTTGAGGAAATCCAGGGCATCGAGGCGGAGGCCGAAGCTGCCCATGGAAATGCTGGCGGCCTGCATTGCGGCAAGCGCGGAGTACACCCGCTCGTTCTTTTCCCGTTCCCGGTAGAGATTCACCGCTTCGGGCAGGAAAATGGACTTGCCGTCGGCGTAGGGAATCTTCATTTCCGCGGAGGAAACTTCCAGGGGATGGATGGACATGCTCCTTCCCGCCAGGCTGGTCGCATATATCCGCAGAGAGCGGCGGATATCCCCCAGCACAACCGATTTTATGCCGAGCATCCAACGGCTCTCCCGGCTGCGGAGCCTGAGGAAGTCCACCCCTTCTTCGACCCGCTGGCTGGAAATAAGGTCAACCCCCCTCAGCAGCCAGCGCTCCATCAGGCTGGGCCTGAGTTTGCGCAACCGGCTGTGCATCAGGTTGTAGACCTCGATCATCGCTTCCGGTGAAGCCCGGAGGATCACCAGAAAGGCATTGAGCAGCCGGACCGCCGAGCCAGCTTCCTTCTGTGCCAGCACGAAGCGGACCACCGCGTGGACCGTCACCCCGGCTTCCCGGCCGCTGCGCTCCAGCTGTTCCAGCCCGTCCTCAAGTTCAGCGACGGGGAAGACGCAGGCCGGATAGGCGTCGATAAACGCGCTGCCGGTGCGGCTTCCGGCCAGAGCTGCACATATCCGGGCGACGGCGGGCAGTTCGCCCCGGCGCAGGGCCAGCAGTATCCATTCGGGGGAGAAGTACTGGAATTCGCTGGCCAGGGTCAGCCGGTTTGCGGCCTCCATCAACTCCGGCGATGCGGCTCCCGCCGAGGAGAGCAGCGCAGTGATTTCGTCGAAGGATCGCAGGAGGGCGGGTTTCTGTTCGGCGATGAGGCGACGGGTGTTCCGATAGTATTCCTGGAAGGTCATCGGAAGATCTTGTCGATGATCATCTCGATTGCATCGATCTCTTCCCGTTCATCGGAGACCGCCTGGGCGATTGCCAGCGAGCAGGCCCGACGGGGGACCACCCCGCGCTTGATAAGCCGGGCGGCATGCACCAGGCTGCGGGTACTGACCCCCTCCTCCAGATCGATGTTGGAGATGTTGCGGATATCGTTACCCAGCAGGACCAGCTTTTCGGCTATAGAGCCATTTACGCCGCCCTCCTTTTCGACGATGAGCGATTCTTTTTCCGGCGGCGGATAATCGAAATCGATGGCGATAAAACGCTGCTTGGTACTGGGTTTCAGGTTTTTCCGGATGCTCTGGTAGCCGGGATTATAGGATACCACCACCATAAATGACGGCGGGGCTTTGAGCTGTACCCCCAGGGTTTCGATGGGCAAAATACGACGATAGTCGGTGAGGGGGTGGATGACAACCGTTACATCTTTCCGGGCCTCGACTACCTCGTCGAGGTAGAGGATGGCTCCTTGGCGCACCGCCCGGGTTCCCGGCCCGTCGACCCAGATGGCCTCGCCGCCCTTCATGATATAGCGGCCGGTAATATCCCGGGCGGTCAGGTCCTCATGGCAGCTCACGGTATAGAGCGAGCCGATCCCCTCCCTCCCGTGCTTCTCGTTCTTACCTTCCGGATTGAACTTCTGCCCAAGCCTCCATGCCATGTATTCGACAAACCGGGTTTTGCCGCAACCGGTGGGCCCCTTTAAGAGGAGGGGTATTCGCTCGGTCCAGGCCTTTTCAAAGGTCTCTACTTCATCGCGGATCGGCACGTAAAAGGGCTTTGTATCAATACGAAAACTATGGTCATCCGATCCAGTCAAATCTTCCACTCGGTCACTCACGTACGCTTCACTCACTCGTTAACTTTATATGTCCACTTTTTCAGAGACCACGACCTGATCGCGTCCCTGCTGCTTTGCATCATACACCGCACGGTCCGCGAGTTTAAAGAAATGATGGATATCGTCGTTTTCGATACGCCTGGTACCGTAGATTCCGATGCTGGTGGTAACCCGAATCCGTTCCTGACCGTAGACCACCGGCTTTTCGGCGATCTGTCTGCGGATCTTTTCCGCGACGAATTTCGCGCCTTCCAGAGGGGTTTCGGTGAGCCAGACGACGATTTCTTCCCCGCCGTAGCGACCGATGATGTCGATGCTCCGAAGCAGGCTTTTGATCCGACCGGCCACCTCCCGAAGCACCGCATCGCCCCCCTGGTGCCCGTAGTCATCGTTTATCGATTTGAAGCGATCGAGATCCAGCACCAGAATGCTGCCGGCATGATGGAATCGCAATCCCTGGGCCAGGGTTCGGGACGACAACTGAAACCAGCGACCCCGGGTCAGCAGCCCGGTGAGCGTATCGGTGCTGGCTACCTGCTCAAGGACCTGGATCGCCCGCTTGATGTCGGTGACATCGTAGAGGGAACGCAACATGCCCCGAATGAAGCCCCGGCTGTCCTTGAATATGGTGCTGGTGTAGCTGTAGGTCCGTTCCCGGATGCTGATCTCCTTGCCGATCCCCTGTTCATTATCGATGATATCTATTCCGCCTTCACCCAGGTCATCGAGCAGCTCGATCCAGGTCCGGTTAATGGCATCCTTTCGGGATATCGAAAAGACCGTTGTAGCTGCGCTGTTCAAGTCGATGAGTTGCCGGTCCCGGTTGAAAATAAATACCGGATTGCTCGATACGTCGAAATAGCTCAGCTTGGCGCTGTTCAGGTCACTCATGAGCCGATCGGTATAGAATACCGCGACAAATATCGGGCTGATGATAGCCAGGGTAATCGCTATGGGATCCACCTCGGCGGGAAAGAGGCTTGCAATATATAGGATATACACGACGATAAGACTGATGATGGCATTTATCATCAGGGTCAGGGCGAGCTTCCTGCGGCCCTGGCTGTTTCGCAAGGCGACGAGGTAGAAGCCCATGGAAGAGATCAGCGCCAGAACGACCTGTGCGATATGCAAGAGGTACCAGGGCCCCCGATCAGCGCCTCCGATAAAGCCTCCTTCAATAGGAATGACCCGAAGGACCGAATAAAACGCCGTGATCCTGGGGTAGCCCAGGACAAAAATCAAAATTATCAGCCCGGGGATGAGCAGGAGAAAAAACACCGGGTGCAGGGCTTCATTTTCTTTCAGGAAGGAACTGTGAAACGACAGGGCGAACAGGGCGAAGGGGATAAAGGCGATGCCGAAATACTGGAATTTGATCCAGAAAATATCTGTCTCTTATACACATCTCCGAGCCCACGAGACCGAGGCTGAT
>CAWZYW010000243.1:0-4660 GCA_963966255.1 uncultured Salinispira sp.
GTTTATCGCTCGATATGGCCAGCATCTTCCAGCCGGATGGGAGAAGGACCTGGAGAATCAGCCGGAACCGGCTAATCTGCTCGGGGCCAACATTTATCAGTCCTATGGTAAAATGATTTTCGGAGATGATGGCAAGCCGGCTTATCAGCCATCAGAGCATTATGGACCGGGGTTCCCCCGAAGCAATTTTATGTGGCCGGTGACGCCGGGCGCGCTCTACTGGGGTCCTAAGTTTCTCAGCGAGCGCTACGGCGTACCCATCGCCATAACAGAAAACGGGATGAGCAGTCACGACTGGGTCCACAGCGACGGTAGGGTATCCGATCCGGCCAGGCAGGATTACGCGACGCGCTATCTCAAAGAGCTGCGCCGGGGAATCGCAGACGGAGCGGACGTCCGGGCGTATTTTCACTGGTCGCTGATGGATAATTTCGAGTGGGCCGAAGGGTACCGGCACCGCTTCGGTCTGGTCCATATCGATTTTCAGAGCGGACGCAGGACTATGAAGGAATCGGCCAAATGGTATCGCCGGGTCATCGAAAGCAACGGGGCTGAGCTCTGATCAACATTTCCGGCCGGGTATTCGCAAGGTAATTGACAATTGGTGATCGCCGCGATATAGTTGAATAGTTAAACAAACAGTGTTGGCGGATTGCTATATACGCCTGCGCCGCGAGGAAGACTATGCCCGCAAACCGCAAAAATGCCCGACTCAATACCAGCCGAATCCTCCGGGAGGTCTGGACCGGCGACCTGGTCAGCCGAATCGATCTATCGCGCCGTCTCGTCCTGGATAAATCCACCGTCACGCTCCTCAGCGCCGAACTTATTGATCGGGGAATACTGATGGAGCAGGGATCGGTGCCCACATCGGGAGGCGGCCGCCGTCCCACCGGGCTGGGCATCAGGGGTGATTTCGCCAGCGTCCTTGGCGTCGAACTGCTTCCAAATGCTATCCGCCTGGCCAGGCTGGATCTTAACGGCGAGCTCATCGAAGAAACGGAACATCCGGTGGAAGCATCGAAAGAGCGCATCATCGATGTGCTCGCGCAGGAAATACGCGATGTGCTTTCCGGAACCCCCGGGCGCTTCCTCGGTGTTGGCGTAGCGCTTTCCGGTCTGGTGGACGGGGTCCGCGGCTGTATCCGCCGCTCGGGCTTGTTCGGCATAGAGACGGATCTGGATATCGTTCGAGACCTCCGTCGGCGTCTTGAGATCCCGGTAATGATTGAAAATGATGCAAATTGCTGCGCCTGGGGGGAACTGGTGGCCCGGCGAAAACAGGCCACGGATGATTTTCTCTTTCTTCTGTTGGAATCCGATTACTTCACCACTCCCGATACGGATTTTCCCAGGCTTTCCCTGGGTATGGCTCTCGGCCTGGACGGCAGGGTGCACCACGGCCGCAGCAGTTCGTCGGGAGAATTCCGATCTCTTCTTCATCGGGCGGACGGAGATACCCAGTTTTCCTTGAACCTGAAGGACCTGGAACGAATGTCCACCGATGGTGAACGCCGGCATGCTTTGTTCGACGAACTCGCGTCCCATACCGCCCTGCTCCTGAATGTCCTCGGCCTGGATCGGGTCTATGTCGGCGGTGATGCCGGGCCATGGTGGCAGGAGTTGCGGGAATGCATTGATGCCCGTACCCGGTCGAACTGGCCGTATCCCGGACGGGCCGAGTTGCATATCGGTCAGGCAGGATACGGGCGCTTCGCCGCCGCAGCAGGTGCGGCGGCCATGCACCTCGAGCGGGCGTTCGCGGTGAAGCACGGAGAAATGTTCGAAGAACGACAACTGACCCATGGGATAGAAGCTCTGGAGGAACAAGTATGAAATATGGTTTTTTTGACGATGAACGGCGGGAATATGTAATTGAAAATCCGAAGACTCCCTGGCCCTGGATGAATTATCTCGGGAGCGAAGAGTTTTTCTCCCTCATTTCCAACAGCGCCGGCGGGTATTGTTTCTACCGCGATGCCAAGTTTCGCCGGCTCACCAGATATCGCTATAACAATGTCCCTATTGATGACGGAGGTCGCTATTTCTACATCAGGGATGGGGAGGATGTCTGGTCCCCCGGCTGGAAACCGGTAAAGAGCGAGCTCGATCGCTATGAGTGCCGGCACGGCATGGGCTATACCCGTTTCGATTCGAAAAAAAACCACCTCCGGGCTGAAACGCTTTTTTTCGTCCCGCTGGGATTCAGGGGCGAAGTCCATAGGGTCCGGCTGACCAATGAAGGCGATAGCTCGAAATTCGTAAAGCTGTTCTCTTTCATCGAATGGGCACTGTGGAATGCGGAAGACGATATGAACAACCTCCAGCGCAACCTGTCCACCGGGGAAGTTGAAATCGACGGATCGGCTCTTTATCACCGGACCGAATTCAAGGAACGGCGGAATCACTATGCATTTTACTCCGTCAACCGGGAGATTTCGGGCTACGATACCGACCGGGAGCGCTTTATCGGTCTTTACAATGGCTTTGACTCGCCGCAGGTCGTGACCGACGGGCAGTCAGGCAACTCAGTGGCCCACGGTTGGTCTCCGATTGCCAGCCACCTGCTCGAGACTGAGCTCGCTCCGGGAGAAAGCGCCGATTACGTATTCGTCCTTGGCTATGTGGAGCTTCCTGAAGATGAAAAATGGGAGAGCCCCGGCATCATCAATAAGGCCCCGGCCCGGAAAATGATGGATCAATTCTCGAGCAGCGCCCAGGTCGATGAAGCCATGGCCGAGTTGGAACGGCACTGGGACGGGCTACTGGGAAATTTTGTTCTGAAATCGGGAAACGAAAAGCTGGATCGGATGGTGAACATCTGGAACCAGTATCAGAACATGGTGACCTACAATCTCTCCCGTTCGGCTTCGGGATTCGAAACCGGTATCGGCCGGGGCATGGGTTTCCGCGATTCCAACCAGGACCTCATCGGATTCGTCCACATGGATGCCGGAAGGACCCGGCAGCGCATCCTGGACATCGCCGCAACCCAAAAGCCCGATGGCTCGGCGTACCATCAGTATCAGCCCCTTACCAAACGCGGCAATGACGCCATCGGCGGAGATTTCAACGACGATCCGCTTTGGCTCATCCTCTCGGTGACCGCTTATATCAAGGAAACCGGCGACTTCGCCATTCTCGATGAGCAGGTCCCCTTCGACAACGATCCGGAAAATGCCGCCAGTCTGTTTGAGCATCTCGGCCGGTCCTTTTCCCATGTGGTCAACAATCTGGGACCCCACGGCCTGCCGCTGATCGGCCGCGCCGACTGGAATGACTGCCTCAATCTCAATTGCTTCTCAAGCGATCCCAACGAATCATTCCAGACCACCGGGAATAAAAAGGGCCGCACCGCCGAGTCCTTGATGATAGCCGGGCTGTTCGTTCTGTACGGCCGGGAGTACACCCGGCTCTGCCGTCTTATCGGCCGTCGGGAGCTTGCCGATGAAGCGGACACTCATATCCGTGCCATGGAAGGGTCGGTACTCGAACACGGCTGGGACGGCAGCTGGTTTCTCAGAGCATATGACTATTTCGGGAATCCTGTTGGATCCGATGCAAACGAAGAAGGAAAGATCTTCATTGAGTCTCAGGGATTCTGCGCCATGGCGGAAATCGGCGCGGATTCGGGACACTGCGAGCGCGCTCTCGATGCGGTGAAAGAGCGACTTGATACGCCTTACGGCATCGTACTGAATAACCCGGCTTTTAGCCGTTATTACATCGAGTATGGTGAGATTTCCACCTACCCGGCGGGCTACAAGGAGAACGCGGGGATCTTCTGCCACAACAACCCCTGGATCATGATAGCCGAGACACGGCTGGGCAGGGGAGAGCGGGCCTGGGATTATTATACCAAGATAGCTCCCGCCTGGACCGAGGATTTCTCCGAACTGCACAAGGTGGAGCCTTACGTGTACTGCCAGATGATCGCCGGCAAGGATGCCGCTAGGCCCGGAGAGGGCAAGAATTCCTGGCTTACGGGTACCGCCGCATGGAATTACTACGCCGTCACCCAGTGGATGCTTGGTATCAGGCCGGACTATCACGGTCTGATCGTCGAACCGGTGATCCCTTCCGAGCTGAAGGCGTATCGCGTTAGCAGGATGTTCCGGGGAACCCGCATTGAAATTCAGGTGGATAATCCCCGGGGCCTGGAGAGCGGGAGCGTCAGCCTCGAAATCGACGGCCGGGCTGTGGAGGGTAAGCTCATTCCCATCGAGGCGATCAAGGGTGATATAATCAGGGTGAGGGCAATCCTCGGCTGACCCCTTTGCTGCCATCGGGGGGCCGATAGCCCGAAGGAGGAGTCCCATGCCCGGAAATCGGAATGTGAGCCTTGGTGAATTGATGACATCCATTGCCTCCCCCTGAGAATGATCCAATGAAAATGACCCGCAGGAGATTTCAACGGTACATCGATGAGATATCCTCAGCTCCGGCTCCCGAGGCGGTAAAACTGATCTGGCAGGAGCAGCTGAGGGAACGGGCAGGCCGAGAATCGGTGTTTGATCCGCCATCTCCGGACATATCCGCTCATCAGCGCAGAACGGCGGGAATTCCCTGGCTGGAGGAAAACGGCCTTCCGTATCCCCCCCATGTGTCTGTTTCGGAACTCCAGAGCCTCGACCTGGGCGGAGCCTGGACGGTCAGGTTC